>JBGTEW010000435.1:0-10128 GCA_041747615.1 Burkholderiaceae bacterium
GTGCTCTGAGATCGCATGCACACTGTGGCTGCAGCAGGATTCAAGGTCGGACGAATCCGGATTGCCTGCATCAACGCTCGGGGCGTGTGTGTCCGCCCCGCTACCATCGACGACGTCGGCGACGTGCTCGAAGTCGCAAGCCGCCGTGGCGATCGGCCCGAAGGCGGTGAACGCGATCAGCACGGACACCAGCGCCTGGCGCCAGGCGGCGCGCGCCGGTCGAATGATGTGTGTTCGGGTTCTCAACATGACGAAGAGAAGTATTCGCGAGTGATGCGTTCGCCATGTTGATATAGGTCAAACACACTGTCGGTCGAACGCCTCATCCAGCCGTCGGATTGCACTGCCTCAAATGCGCCGCCAGATATCGGCGACGGCAGCCGGCGATGGGTATCTAGGGTTTCATTGTTGTCGATCATCGTGAGCGGGGAACATTTCGCAGCACCCACACTGCCACCGGCGGAAGCACAAGCCACTGCGCGAGCGGCGCGATGCCGATGCCGCCCAGCGTCGGCATCAGCGGGTCATATGCCCAGCTGCCGGTGACATACACGTTGCGCCATTCGCTATACGCGGTATACGCGATGCCCAGCGGCAGCAACACCGCCAAGCCACGCCCCGGCGCGTCCAGCGGCCAACGCCACCCCGCGATGAGCGCCGCGCCTACATAGATTCCAGCAGCAATCAAGCCATCGCCTATCGTGCAATGGACGACCGCGTAAGCCTTGTAGAACGGAATGGGCGAGGGCGGCACCGTATAAAGGGGCAACTGCAGCACTTCCCACAGTAGATTGAGCACGAGCATCCAGAGCAGCCAGCGCGCAAAAATGCCGCGCTCGCTGTGCATCGCCAACGCAATCATCGCTGCGGGCTAGTATCGATATTGCGTAGACGCAATGAGTTGCCGATCACCGATACCGACGACAGTGCCATTGCCGCCGACGCGATGATTGGACTCAGCAACCAGCCGGTCAGCGGAAACAGCACGCCGGCAGCGAGCGGCACGCCGGCCGCGTTGTAGACGAACGCGAAGAAAAGGTTCTGCCGGATGTTGCGCATCACCGCGCGCGACAACAGGCGCGCGCGCACGATGCCGTTCAAATCGCCTTTGACCAGCACGATGCGCGCCGATTGCATCGCAATGTCGGTGCCGTGTCCCATCGCGATACCGACATTGGCGGCCGCGAGCGCGGGTGCATCGTTGATTCCATCGCCCGCCATCGCGACGATGCGGCCCTGCGACTGCAGCTCCTTGATCAGCGCGTTCTTGTCGGCCGGTAGTACCTCGGCGCGGAAATCGGCAATGCCGAGCTTCGCGGCGACCGCCGCTGCTGTGGCCTTGCCGTCCCCGGTGGCCATCACAACCCGAACGCCGGCGGCATTTAGCGCAGCGATCGCTGACTGGGTAGTCGGTTTGATTGGATCGGCAATCGCGAGCAAGCCGAGCAAGCGTTTCTCACCGCTGACGAAAACGACCGTGTTGCCTTCGCTGCGAAGGCGATCCGCCTCGGCGCTGAGTGCGGCGAGGTCGATGCCTGCTTCGCTCAAGAAGCGCGCGCTCCCGAGACGCGCGCGGCCTGCGGGTGCCATGCCTTGCACGCCACGGCCCGTGACTGATTCGAACGCGCTAATTGCGGAAGGCACCACCTCACGCTGTTTCGCGGCCGCGAGAATCGCCTGTGCTAGCGGATGCTCGCTCGACACTTCCAGGCCTGCAGCGGCCGCGAGCACTTCGCTCTCGCTTACGCCTTCAGCAGCCGTGACACCGACCACGCGCGGCTTGCCTTCGGTCAGCGTGCCGGTCTTGTCGACCACCAGCGTATCGACCTTCTCCATCAATTCGAGCGCTTCCGCATCACGTATCAGCACGCCCATCTGCGCGCCGCGACCGACACCCACCAGGATTGACATCGGGGTGGCCAGGCCGAGTGCACATGGGCACGCGATGATCAGCACGCTGACGGCAACGACCAGTGCGTTGACGTAACGCGGTTCGGGGCCGACCGCAATCCACACCACTGCAGCAATCATCGCGATCAGCACCACAGCCGGTACGAACCATCCGGCGACGACATCTGCGAGCTTCTGGACCGGCGCGCGCGTGCGACCTGCTTCCGACACCATCTGCACAATCTGCGCCAGCAAGGTATCGGCGCCGACGCGCTCGGCGCGCATCACGAAGCTGCCGGTCTGATTGACCGTGGCGCCCGTCACCTTTGCGCCCGCCTCCTTGGTCACCGGCAGCGGTTCGCCGGTCATCATCGATTCATCGATGTTCGATCGGCCTTCGAGCACGACACCGTCGACCGGCACTTTCGCGCCGGGGCGCACGCGCAGCCGGTCGCCTGCATGCACCTGGTCGAGCGCGACCTCGCGCTCCTGGCCGTCGGCATCGATGCGCAACGCGGTGGGCGGAGCGAGCTCGAGCAGCGCGCGTACCGCTGACGAGGTTTGCGAGCGCGCGCGCAGCTCGAGCACTTGACCCAGTATCACCAGCGTCGTGATGATCGCAGCGGCTTCGAAGTACAGCGGCGGGGCGCCGTTCATCATGAATGCGGCGGGCAGCAGCTGTGGAAACGACAGCGCAAAGACGCTGAAACCATAAGCGGCCGCGACGCCGATCGCGATCAATGTGAACATGTTCGGCGAGCGATTGACGATCGACCGCCAACCCAGCTTGAAGAAGAAGGCTCCGCACCACAGCACGACCGGCGTGGCGAGCAAGAACTGCGACCAGCCGAACCACGGCCCCATTGCCGCGATCAACCGCTGATGCAACGCGGGCGCGAACTCGGTCATTGCCATGATCGCGATCGGCAACGACAGCGCGGCGGCAATCCACAAGCGGCGCGTCATCAGGCGTAACTCGGTGTTGTCTTCGGCTACCGACGCATCGGCGGGTTCGAGCGACATGCCGCAGATCGGACAATTGCCGGGTCCAACCTGACGAATCTGCGGATGCATTGGGCACGTGTAGATCGCGTCGGGCTTTTCACCCACTGCCACCGGCGCCGGGCGCGGATCGAGATACTTCCGGGGGTCGGCCGAGAACTTGGCTGCGCAGCCCGCGCTGCAGAAAAAGTATTCGTTGCCGGCATGCGCAACGTGGTGCTTCGACTGCCGCGTGACTTTCATCCCGCACACCGGATCGATCAAAACCTCTTCGGTGGCAGCGCTTTGCGACATATGGCTGCAGCACGAGTGATCGGCGGGCGACGCCGTTACAGGGTCATCGTGTGATTTCATGCTCGTCTCCGATTGCCGTTACCTGACGCACAGGATAAACTCTGTAGCCAACCCCAGAGTCAAGGAGTTTCGTATGTTCGACGGCCACTTGACGATCGGCCGGCTTGCGCAGGCGGCCGATGTCGGCATAGAAACGATTCGCTATTACCAGCAAAGAAAGCTGTTGCCGGTGCCGCCGGCGCGCGGCACCTTTCGTCACTATGACCCCGCGTTAGCCGACCGCATCCGTTTTATCAAGCGCGCGCAGGAGCTCGGGTTCTCGCTCGACGAGATCGCGCAGCTGTTGCAATTGCAGGACGGCGTCGACCGTCGCGCGATTCGCCGCATCTCGTCGCAGCGTCTGGCGCAAATTGAAGCCAAGCTGAACGATTTGAAGCGGATGCAGCGCGTTTTGAAGCACTTGGTGGAAGCGTGCGAAGAAGCCGCAACCGATCGCCCGTGCCCGATTATCGATTCGCTGTCAGCGCGGCATTGATCAGGCCGTCTTCACGCACCCTGGCGAATCATCCACAAACCCAGGAGCAGTCCGGCCACCGACAGCGCGACCGACAGGCCTATGTACATGGCGGCTTGCAACAGCGCGCCGCGCTGATACAGCAGCACTACGTCGAGCGAGAAGGCGGAGAACGTCGTGAAGCCGCCCAGCACTCCCGTTGCAAGAAACAGCCTCCACCTGCGGCGCCTCGCCGTGAAAGGCGAGGTAACCGGCGAGCAATCCCATCGCAAGAGAACCAATGACGTTGACTGCGAGCGTGCTGACGGGATAGGCGCTGTCGAAC
The DNA here is from genome assembly GCA_041747615.1 of Burkholderiaceae bacterium. Lineage (GTDB taxonomy): Bacteria > Pseudomonadota > Gammaproteobacteria > Burkholderiales > Burkholderiaceae_F > JACCZX01. Next base: position 4,026 of record JBGTEW010000435.1, read on the forward strand.
CAGCGCAGCGCCAGCTCGTTGGCGGCGTGCCTCCCCAGTGTTGCGGCAACCGCAATCAACCATGCAGAGAACATCCAGGTCCACTGCAAGTGTCTGGCGGCGGGTCGCATCACGTTCGGAAGCATGAATCAAGCGGCACGGAGTTCTTCTCGCGCCAGGTTCAGAGTCGAAACTCCCGAGGCGATCGCCAGACTCGCCATCACAGTGGCAACAAACAGGTCCGGCAGACGCGAACCTGTTCCGAAGACGCCCAACGCGGCGGCGAGTACGGCGAAGTTGCCGATCGCATCATTTCGAGTGCACAGCCATACCGAGCGCATGTTCGCATTGCCCTCGCGGTAGGCGAACAGCAGTGCTGCCACCCCGAGGTTGGCCACCAAAGCGACAGACCCGACGATTCCCATCGTGACCGGCTCGGGTTGCGACCCGTCGAGTAAACCCCAGCTCGCAATGACGAGCACAAAAACGCCATAGCCCACCATCGAGGACCCTTTGACGATCGCCGCGCGCGATTGCCATCGCGTTCCAAGCGCGATGGCGCCCAGCGACAGGCCGTAGTTGGCGGCATCACCGGCAAAGTCGACGGCATCGGCCAGAAGCGATACTGACTGCCCGGCAAAGCTCGCGCCCAATTCGACCGCGAACATCGCGGCGTTGACGGCCAGCGCGATCCACAGGATGCGCCGGTAGCGGCTGCTAACGGCGGCGGGTTCGTTTGCACAACAGGACTTGGACAACTCGATCTCCGAAGAGATACCATTTCAAACCCTGGAGTCACTACAGAGTCAAGCGGGAGTACTTTGATGCGTATCGGAGAAATCGCTGCCGCCACTGGCGTCGGCGTGGAAACCGTGCGGTATTACGAGAAGGCGGGCCTGCTGCCGCCGCCTCGCAGACGCACCAACGGGTATCGCGCTTATGGGCCTGCGCAACTCGAACGGCTGGCGTTTATCAGGCACTGCCGCTCGCTCGGTGTAGCGATCGCCGACATTCAGCGACTGCTGGCGCTGATCGATCATCCCGCATCCAAGTGCCACGAAGCGGATGCCTTGATCGACACGCAGCTGCAGCGCGTGCGTGCGCGGCTCGAGTCGTTGGCAACTTTGGAGAATCAGCTCGTTTCGCTCAGAGCGCGCTGCAAGACACCGCGATCGACGCGTAGATGCGGAATCCTTGCCGAGCTCGTCGAAGCCGCGCGCGGTGAAGCCGATGTGAGCGGCGGCACCAAGGTCACCGCATGAGGACGCCGCATGTACGTCGCTAAGACCTTCTTTTTGTTCGCCTTGACGGCAATTGCAGAGATAATCGGCTGTTATCTGATTTGGTTTTGGCTGAAGAAAGCAGGCTCGGTGTGGCTGTTGCTTCCGGCCGCAATTGCGCTCGCACTGTTCGCGTGGCTGCTGACGCTACATCCGCATGCGACCGGTCGCACGTACGCGGCCTATGGCGGGGTCTACATCGCGGTAGCCATTGGGTGGTTGTGGTTGGTGGACGGTGTCCGGCCCGACCGCTGGGATATCGCGGGCAGCTTGATTGTGCTCACAGGCATGGCAGTAATTTATTTCGGGCCGCGCAGCCATTAAGACATCAATCGGGCAATCAAGTCTTGGGTGGCTGTTCACGGCCCGAGCGAAGATATTTCACGCCGGCCGCAATGGCCACGACCAGCAACACGATGATCAAGATTCCGATCACAGCGCCGCCGCCCATCATCCAACCCATGCCGTCCATGTTCATACACACTCCACGCTGTTATCTGCTAGTTACTACCTTGCCGTCCCGGTAAGAGATCAGACAGCTCGCTGTGCGCATACGCGTATGAAGCGCGTGGGTGCCACGTCGTTTAATGCCCTGTTTAGCGTCGCCCCGTGCTTTTAAAGCATGTAGCCTACATCCGAGGCGCCAGTCGGATAGGCGAACATCGTTGTCTTGAGATCCTCGGCCGTAAGGCCGTGGCGGATGGCCAGCGCAAACACGTTGATGGTCTCGTCGACATGCGGGCCCACGAGATGGGCGCCAAGGACTTGATCTGTGTTTTCGTCGACGATGACCTTGAACCCATAGACTGGCTCGGCCGCCCGGCGCGCGGTGAACCAGTCGGACGCCTTCTGCGACTTGACGCGTACCTTGCCTCCCTGCGCGCGCGCCTGGACCTCGGTCAGTCCGACGGCCGCAATGGGCGGGATGGTGAATGCCACGCTCGGCACGCCCTTGTAGTTGGGTGTGCGGTGATTGCCCTCGAGCAAGTTGGCTGCGACCACCTTTGCGTCAAGGCTGGACACCGGCGTCAGTGGCGGCCCCTTCTGTGCGGCATCGCCGGCCGCATACACGGCAGGGTTGGACACACTCTGCAGATACTCGTTGAGCTTGAGCCGACCGTGCTCCGTCGTCACTCCTGCCGCCTGCAGATCGAGCGCATCGAAGGCCGGCGCCCGCCCCGCAGCATGGACGACGAGGTCCGCCTGCAGAACCACTGGCTGGCCGCGTTGCAACGCGTGCACTTGATAGCCGCTGTCGCCTTTTTCGATCGAGCCGACGGTTGCTTGCAGCCGTACATCTATCCCGATCGCTTGGAACGCCCCCATCAACCAGCCCACCACGTCCGGATCGAAGCCCTTCAGCATGCGCTCGCCCTGCTGAAGAATGATCACGTGGGCGCCAGCGCGAGCGGCAATATGCGAGAACTCGGCGGCGATGTAGCCGCCTCCCACCAGGACAATGCGACGCGGCAGCTCCGGCAGCGCGAGAAACTCTTCGTTCGTAATCAGATGCTCGTCGCCGGGAATACCGAGCTTCACCGGTTCGGCGCCCGCGGCGATGAGGACATACTTGGCTGCGAGCAACTCGCCGTTGACCACGATCGTGTTGCGTCCGGTGAACCGTGCTGTGCCGTGGTAGGTGGCAATGCCCTTGTTCGCATATAGCTGCTCACGCTTGGCCGGTACCGGATCCGTGAACCCTCGCTTGAAAGCCATCAGATCGGGCCAATGGATATGAACTTCGCCACCGACGCCCTTGCCTTCCATGCGTCGCGCGTGGTCGATCGCGGAGGCGCCACCGATCAGCATCTTCTTGGGGTCGCAACCACGCAGCGCACAGGTCCCTCCAAACGGGCGAAAATCGATGACCGCGACGCTCCAACCGGCCGCTCGAACGCCCATTGCGGCCGTCATGGCCGCCGTTCCCGTGCCGATAATCACAAGGTCGTATCGCGTCTGCATCGTCGCCGCTCCAAATTCAAGTGACCCTTTGGCGTGCCTTCACGAAGTCGCCGATATTGCCCGCGACAATGGCGAACAGCCCAACGTAGACCACGATCGAGCCCATCCAAAGCCCTGCGAATGCAACGACCGCTCCGGCAAGACCGAGCCAGAAGGGGCCGAGGCTCGCGTGCGCACTTGCTGAGCGGTACAACAGCCACACGCTGAGCGCGAGCAGCGCAAGATAGAGCGGGATGAGGACCGCATCGTTGATCAGAAAACCGGCGCCGATCGCGGTGAGCGCTGAGACTGCCGCGGCAAGCCCGAGGCAGCAGGCGGCAGCCAAGCCTGCGCCGAAAGTACTTGCCAATTGCTTTGCCAGTTCTTTCATCACGCACTGGCCGGAAGCGCCTGCCATTCCAACAGCTGCCGAACGATCGCGCGTCCGAGGCGAAACCCTTCAGCAACGCTCACAATCTCGGACCCTGGGTGGCGTGAGCTCCAGGTCTCCGCGGCCGAGGCGCAGGCAAAGAAGTGCACATAGCCGCAAAACGAGCTTCGGATGTCGGCCGATGCTCCAGGCATCAACAGCGAAACCACCGCACCCGCCGGCTCGACGCGTCGCACCTCGTCTGGCATAACGGTCAGCACGATCGGCTCGCCCGTCTGCGGGCAGTGCGAGCGAACGTGGGCAGTCTTGCCGATCACCGCGGGAAAGATCAGGGTATCGAGTGCGCACCATGTGTAGAGGAGCTGGCCGTCGACCTCGAACACTTGCCGGGTGTTGCGAAGCGAGATGCCATAACCCATCACATTGCCGGCGTCGTCGTACTCGGTAGCGAGCGCGATCTCGAGCATTGCGACCACTCTGTCGGCCGGCCAGCCCAGCGATTGCGTGAGCGCGTCTTTCGTCACCGGACTGCCCTTGGCGAGTTCGCGAAGCAGCGTCACAAGCAGTGCCGGGAATCCCTGCGGACGATTCGCTGGTGAGAGGCGTTCAGCGACTTCGGTGATGAAGCTTGAGTCCATCGAGCTCTTACCGGCAACACGACTCCTGCGCCTGAACCGGCGGGCATTTCACCGAGCCGTACGAGCAAAAGACGCAGCAGTCACCGGCCCGTGGTCGGAGCAACGCGTTGCAGCCCTCGCACTCGTAGAAGAACTGGCAGGCATCGGTCGGCATCGTTTCCTGCTTCGCGTGTCCGCACTGCGGACAGGTCAACACCGAGTCGAGCGTCTCAGGCACGGTGTGCACCTATTGCTTCTTCAGGGTGGATGGGAAACCTGCCGCGGCAGTCGCTTTGAGCAAAACCTCCACGTTGGTCTTCGCGTCGTCGAAGGTCACCTCTGCTTCGGCTTTCTTGAGGCTCACGTCCGCCTTGGTCACGCCGTCAATCTTGGTTAAGGATCTCTGCACGGAGATCACACACGACCCTCAAGTCATCCCAGATACTGCCAGCGTGGCGGTCCTGACCGCGGCCAGGGCCGCAGCAGAAATGAGGGCGAAGATGGCAAAAATGGCTGCAGTGATAACTTTTTTCACGCGGACCTCCCTCAAGCCAGATAAATCATGTACCACGGAAACGCGACCAACGCGGCGGTCACGATTACCGCGCCGATGAACAGCAATCGCTGATTACGCAACGTCCTTGGCACAGCGCACGCCATTCCCGGTGCGCACACCGCGGGCACGTAAAACAGCCGGTACGCGGCGAAGCCGAGGAACACGAGCGCGAGCCCAATGAAGATCGGGCGCAAGGGCGTAAAAAACGCGAGCAACCCAGCGGCGGCTCCTCCGAGGCCCAATGCGACGAGCACCAACGGTCCGACGCAGCAGATGGAAGCGCCAATCCCCGCAATGACACCGCCAGCCAACGGCGCCTTCGCCGACACCGGTTTTCCATCATCTGCGCGGGCGCCGGCAGCGAGCGAGCTATTGTCGTTAGGTAATGCCATCACCATCCCGAACGATTCGCAACTCATGCAGTCTAGATGCCGTACCGTGGTACGGAGTCAAGGGTGTGAGCATGGATTCGAACTTGCCGATCGGCCGCCTCGCTGCGAACGCTGGCGTCAACGTGGAAACGATTCGCTACTACCAGCGGCGCGGATTGTTATCGGAGCCGGACAAACCGCTGAACGGGCATCGCCGATATCCGGCGGAGTCGGTGAAGCGGGTGCGCTTTATCAAGCGGGCGCAGGTCCTCGGCTTCACGCTGGAGGAGATTGCCGGATTACTGCAACTCGACGTCACTCACGCTTGCGCAGAGACGCGCGACCTGGCGGGGCGCAAGCTTCAGATCATCGAGCAGAAGCTGGCCGATCTGACCGCGATGCGTGAGGCTCTGGCCAAACTGATGCGTCAATGTGCCTCTCTCGACGGCACCGGAACCTGTCCCATTATCGACGCGCTGGCGACCGACTGAACTTAACGCGCGGTGAGCGCGCCACTACAAGCGAAACAGATCGCGCGCAGATCAGAGCTGGTGCTCACGCCGACATCGAGCACGTGAAGCGCGGAAGCGCAGACCTTCGCACTTCCGCGAACCAATCGTTGGCAATCCGTGACCGTTCGGTGAGGAACTCCGTGCGGCGCTTGCGCACAGTAAAGCAATATGAAGTAAGTGCTTCGGGATTGGAACTCAGCCCGCTTCACCTCGAATCGTTTTCCGCCACCAACATCACCGAATTGCGCTCATAGCATCCATGCTCGCGCGTCTTTCGGTTTGCGCCCCAACGTAGAGCCAGCCCGCTTCACCGTTGACCTGCTTCCAGCCATCGGAGCTCACTACATTCAGCTTCGAGTCGCCGCGCGCTCGCGCAATCTGCTCATTGGTGTTCCGGCTTTGTGGCCCGACGTAGAGCCAGCCCGCTTCACCGCCGACCTGCTTCCAGCCATCGGC
>JBGTEW010000436.1:0-7721 GCA_041747615.1 Burkholderiaceae bacterium
AGCCGCGCAGCCGGTCAAGCCCCTGCTCGTCTATCGTTTCCAAGTGCTTGCCATTCTCACGCCCGGCGCGCAGCGTACCGCGTCGGGTTCGGCCTCAGCTTATGCTTGCGGACCTTCGTCACCAGGAATAACAGCATGTCGATCACGATGTTTGCCGCGTCCGTTCCCGTATTCAAGCAGATGCTCGGAAGCCTGAGCGCGCTGCTGCAAAAAGCCGAAGCTCATGCGGAGCAGCGCAAGGTCGAGCCTGACGCGCTGCTGCTGGCCCGCCTGTCGCCCGACATGTTCCCGCTGCGCCGCCAGGTGCAGATTGCGTGTGACTTCGCGCGCGGTGTCTCGGCGCGTCTGGCAGGAGTTGAGGTGCCGTCGTTTCCGGACACCGAGCAATCCTTTTCCGATCTACAGACGCTGATCGCGAAATCGCAGAGCTTCATCGCCAGCTTGTCCGAGTCACAGTTTGACGGCAGCGACGCGCGCGAAATCGTGACGCGACCGGGAACGCCCAAGGAAAGGCGCTTCACGGGGCAGACGTACCTATTGAGTTACGGCCTGCCGCAGTTCTTCTTTCACGTGACGACGGCGTATGCACTGCTGCGTCACAACGGAATCGCGATCGGCAAGGGCGACTACATGGGCGCCTACTGAGAGGCGGGTGGGTCGATCAAGCGCTCGATCACCTCCAGCAATCTTTCAACATCAAAAGGCTTCTGGAGGAACGCGTCGTAGTCGTCAAAGTACTTGCGGATCACCGGTTCCGCGAGGCTGCTGTTCATCACGATCTTCAGATCGCGACCACCCGGCCCGGCACGCAGCGCCTTGGCCATGTCCGCCCCGTTCATAACAGGCATCATGAAGTCCGCCAGCACGATGTCGGGCTTTAATTCTTCCGCCTGGCGCAGACCTTCGGCGCCGTTTGACGCCTGGTGCACGCGGTAGCCCGCCTCCTCGAGAATGAGCGAGAGCACTTCGGCGTTGCCGAACTCGTCGTCCACGACGAGAATTGTGATGATCGAGGGCACTAGGTCCTGTCCGTTTCGCGACTGCCCTCCTCCCGCGATTTTTCCCCGATCAATCTGGCGCGCGGCATCACATCGTCTTTTGTCGCGTAGCGGCCTTGCATGTTGATGCCGGAACCGGTGATCTCGAAAGCGTATGTCCCCGAATCGAAATCCGAGTTGCGCACTTTGAGTATCGACAGCAGTCTGTGTACCTCACCCTGCGAATCGACGAACCGCAGGACAACAAGGTTATCGACGATGGCCGATACGCCGTATGAAATCGGCATCGTACCGGCCACCGCGTCGCGGGTTTCCAGCGTCATCAACGCAGTCACGCCACAGCGGCGCAACTCGTTTGCGAGGCAGGCGAAGAGCCTGCCGCTTCGTTCAGGATGAACGGCAGACTCGAAAAAACCCGCCAACCCATCCACCAGCAACCGCTTGACCCCGCGTTCGCGCACCTGTGCGAGCAACCGGTAGGCCAGCTCGTCGAGCAGATGTTCGGATTGCGGCTGCCAGGAGATCGCCAGGTGCCCGTCCTTTTCCATCTGCTCGAAGGGCAGGCCGAGGGATCCAGCCTTCGCGCGGATAAAGTCCGGCGACTCGAAAAACGAAAACATCAGGCCGGGTTCGTCCGCACTCGATGCCGCTAAAAACTGGAGTCCCAGCGTGGTCTTGCCGATGCCGGTCGAACCCATCACCACCGTCACGCTCGACGCAGGCCAGCCGCCCGCCTCGATCATGCGGTCGAGATCGGCAATACCCGTGGTCAGCGTTCCGTGCCCGAACTTGGCACGCGCCGGCACGCCGAATAATGCTTCGAAGCGCGGAAATATTTCAATTCCCTGCGGGCTGATTTGAAACGCATGCCTGCCGCGCATGCTTTCGCCGCCTCGAAATTTGCGGACCGTAATGCTGCGCTCGGCGCGCACGCCGAACACGTGGTCGTCAAGCTCGATCAGGCCGTCCACCATCGTATGCGCTGCTCCCGATGGCTCGGCCCGGCCGCTGGACATCAGCAGGAACGTGCAGCCCTGCAACCCGGCCATCAGCTGAATCTCGTGCACCAATTTCTTCAGGTCGCGCGCCGTGTCGGCGCTTTCCGCGACCGAAACAAAACCATCGAGCGCGACAAAGCTGGTTCGGTGCGTCTTCACTTCGCGCCGCAACAAGCTGTTCAAACCTTTCAAGCCTTCGGTTTCGAGCGCACTGAATGCACTGACGTAGTACAGCCGATCAGGAATCGCGGCTTCGTCATAAAAAGCCAGCGTTCGCAGGTGCTGCAACATGCGCGCATGCGACTCGGACAGCAGAGTGACGTATAGCGCCCGGCCGCCGCCGGCGACGTGAGCAAAGCAGATCTGATTCGCCAGCGTCGTCTTCCCGGTGCCCGGTGCCCCTTGCACCAGGTAGACGCCCGCCTTGAACAGGCCGCCTCCCAGCAACTGATCGAGCCCGGCAACACCGGTCGGCAGGCGCTGGAGCACGGATCCGGATGATTTCGCAGCGGTCATAGCGATGCGACGCGGCGAGATAACTCTGCAACGCGAACGGTGAAGGCAGTTCCCGCGTCAGGCGCGCTTTCTATCGTCACGCTGCCGCCGTGTGCCTCCGCCAGCCGCCTGACGATCCACAGTCCCAGCCCGAGCCCTGCCCGTGCCGACTCGGGGCGCGCCAGTTGCTCGAACTCGTTGAACATCCGCTGCCGATGCACTTCTGGGATGCCGCAGCCGTCATCGCGTACGACCAGTTCGGCACGGCGATCGGCAAGATCGTTCAGTTCGACTGTCACGTGGCGGCTGCAGGCGTGTTTGAATGCGTTCAGGATAAGGTTGCCCAGCAGCCGCTCGATCGCGATCCGGTCGCAGCAGAACGCAAGCGTAGGCGGCGTGCGCGCGTCGAGCGCCGTGCCGTAGAACAACGCTTCGTCGGTCTTCGAGTCGACCATTTCGCGCACCAGTTGCGCCAGATCGATTTCGGACGGCAACAGCTGAACGTCCCCGGTTTGCATGCGAGTCGCATCGAGCAGCACGGTCGCGTGCTCGACGAAGCGATCCAGCGAATTGCGCGCCCGCTGCAGACGCTCGACCACATCGAGCGCGCCCCGCCGCTCGGCCAGCTTCTGCGCGAGCGTCAACTGCAGGGCCAGTTCGTGCATCGGGTTCCTCAGCTCATGCGCGGCAATCTTGAGCAGCTCGTCGCGCAAGGCAACGGCATGCGTCAACGACTGGATCTGCTTGTTCACCGCACTGGCTTCGCTCAAGCCCGGCACTCCCCACGCCCCCTGCGCTACTTCGACAGCCCCATCCGCTTGGCGCCCTCGGTGTAGATCTTGACGCGCTCCTTCATGAATCCGTCCATCTGATCGACACCGACATTGATCAGCTCGAAGCCACTCTTTGCCGCCAGTTCCTTCATCTCCGGGTCGTTGTTCAGCGCGGCGAACAGATCGGACATGCGCTTGCGCTGCTCAGGGGTCGACGACTTCGGCATCCCGATGCCGCGATACGCACCGTCGATCCAGTCGACGCCCAGCTCCTTGAAGGTCGGCACGTCGGGCAGCAGCGGATGGCGTTTGTCCATCGCTACTGCCAGTGCGCGCACCTTGCCTTTGTTGTTGACCGCGAACGCCGTGTATGACATCGAGCCGTCGATATGCCCGGCATGCACCGCCGTGGTCATGTCACCGGTTCCCTTGTAGGGAATGTAGGTGGTCTTGACCCCGAATGCAGCATTCAGCCGCTCGTGCGCCGCATGGTTGGCAGAGTTCAGGCCGGAGCCGCCAAGACTGAGCTTGCCGGGACTTTCCTTGGCGGTCTTGACAAAGTCCGCAAACGACTTGATCGGACTCGCCTCGCGGACCACCAGCGCGTCTGGCGTGTAGTGGTACCAGAAAACAGGCGTTACATCGTCGGTTTTGTACTGCACCTGACCTTCGAGCGGCTGAAAGACGATATGCGGCAGATTGACGCCGACGATATTGACGCCATCAGCCGGCAACGAATTCATCTGCGCCCACATCAGTCCGCCGCCCGCACCGGCCTTGTACTGAATGATCGTATCGATCGCCGGACATTTCTTCTTCAACACCACCTGCTGGTGCCGCGCCGACAGGTCCGATTCACCGCCCGGCGGAAATGCCTGCCAGTACAGAACGTTTTTCTCTGGACACGGCTGGGCAAAGGCAGCAGAAGAAACAGACAATAAAATAAGGGCCAGCAGCTGCCTCATGAAGCGTCTCCTGTGGTTTGTGAGTTCTTGCGAAGAGCTTATTCTGGGATCGGTATTCTGTCATCACGCAAGTCGATCCCATCCGCCAACGTCACGCACGCTGGAGTGCCGGGCCGCGGTAAGCTTCGCCCGAGCACTTAACCTAGGGAGAGTTTCCTGGCCAAGCCTAACTATTCATTCGAGAAGCGTCAGCGCGAGATCGCGCGTAAGAAAAAACAGGACGAAAAACGTCAGCGCAAGCAGCGCGCTCCCGACGAGCCGCCGCCCGTTGATCAGCAATCCCAGCCAGCCCCGCCCGCCCCGGATACCGCTGGCTGAAAGCGAGTATGTAACCGTCGAATAGCGGGCGAATCGCACCGCGCTTCGCGGCCGTGCGATTCGAGTGCTTCTCCCCCGCTAAAGCGGAACGCAAACACGTTATGTTTGCGGCATGTATCACGGCGAACGACTAAACAGCGTTACGCACCTGGCCGGCACCGTACTGGCCATCGCCGGCTCGGCCGTCTTGATCGGACAAGCGAGCGAGCAGGGCGACCCCTGGAAAATCATCGCGTTCAGCGTGTTCGGCGCCGGCCTGGTCCTGTTGTACGCCGCTTCGACGCTGTATCACTCGTTTCGCGGCCGCGCCAAAGTTGTGCTACGAAAGATCGACCACGCGGCTATCTACCTGTTGATTGCTGCGACGTATGCGCCCTTCATGCTGGTCAGCTTGCGCGGTCCGTTCGGATGGGCATTGTTCGCAGCGATCTGGACGATGGCCCTTGTGGGCATCCGCCGCGTCTGGAGACGCAATGATGGGCGCGATCCATCGCCGGTCCCGTATCTGATCATGGGCTGGATCGGCCTGATTGCGTTCGTGCCGTTGATCGACAAACTCGGCATGACCGGCATCGGATGGCTCGCAGCCGGCGGCGCGCTTTACACCGGCGGCATCCTGTTTTATCTGAACGATAGGCGCTGGCGACACGCGCACGGTATCTGGCACTTGTTCGTGATGGGCGGCAGTGCCAGCCACTTCGTTGCAGTGCTTTACTTCGTCAACTGATTTGAGGTCTAGTCGCTCACCCGGCGGCGCAGCGCTTTGACCTGACCGCGGCGCACTTTCGTTTCCACCCGCTTCTTCTGTGACGACAGGGTGGGCCGGGTAGGCCTGCGCTTGAGTGGAATCGTGGCGGCGGCCGCTACCAGCGAGTCAAGCCGCGCCAGTGCATCCTGGCGATTTTTCTCAAGGCTACGATACTTTTGCGCCTTGATGACCACCACTCCGTCGTCGCTGATGCGCTGATCTCGCTTCAGCAGCAAACGCTCCTTGATCGCGTCAGGCAGCGAAGAAGCGCGAATGTCGAAGCGCAGATGCACTGCGTTCGAGACTTTGTTCACGTTCTGACCGCCTGCCCCCTGGGCACGGATCGCCAGCAGCTCGATCTCGTTTTCGAGCAGCTCGTAATCGATGGAAGGCCGGGTCATCAGGTTGCCAGTATTACTCGCATAACAAGGCCAGAAAAGCGTCGGCGACTGCGACTGTAGTCTTGCACTGCTTTGGTGCTCTGGTGTGGCCGACAGAGGCAAATGCCGTGCGACTGTTTTTAGAAATTGACGCCGGGCTTCTCCGTTCTTGACCGCGCGACTAGTTTGCGCGACGCTCGCGCCTTCGCTCGTCCGAGCGCGCTTCAATCAGGAGGCGCCATGCATAGAACTGATCCCGTTCAATAGTCGGCCGCCGAAGCGCTGACTCGGTCTTTCCGATTCCCGCCGCAGTAGCGGCCGAAACTTCCGCTGACACAAGCGCGTGCTCTGCACGCATTCGCGCGGCAACGCGCATTTGCTTCGGGGAATCGAACAATGGATATGTATTTAATGGATCGGCTGCGGCCGATCGGTTTTACGCCCGCAATCGCACAGGCGCTGTCAGTGCTTGAGGAGGCGCAGGGCTCGCCGATGCGCATTCTGGAAGTGCATCGTGACGCGTTTCACGTGTCCGATGGCAACCGCGAGCGCTCGGCTAAAGCGTCGCCTGCACTGCAACGCAGTCTGGTTGACGCAGGCGAGGCACTAACGGTCGGCGACTGGGTCCTGGTCGACGAAGACCAACACGGCACATGCTGGCTCAAACATCGAATGCCGCCCCTGACACAGATCGTGCGGCGCAACTCTTCGGGGCAGCGGCAGACACTGGTCAGCAACGTGGATACGGCGATGCTGATCATGGGACTCGACAACGACTTCAACCTGCGGCGGCTCGAACAGTATATCGCGCTCGTCAAGCCGGCCGGCATCTGGCCGATCGTAGTTCTACCAAGCGGGACTTGTGCAAAGACGTCGATGCGCGAACCGACGAGCTGCGCAATCGCCTGCCGCACGAGATTCCCGCCTACGCGGTCGATGCACGTTCGCCTGCTGACCTGATGGAACTTGCGCCGTTCATCGGGTCGGGACAGACTGTTGTTGCGCTGGGTTCGTCGGGCGCCGGTAAATCAACCTTGACCAACACGTTGCTCGGCCAGGCCCTGCAATTCACCGGTGCCGTGCGCGAGGACGATAGCCGCGGTCGCCACACGACCACGTCGCGCTCCCTGCATCGGCTGCCCGCCGGGGGCTGCATCATCGACACGCCAGGGCTGCGTGGCTTGCGGCCCGACATCGACGAGAACGAGCTGGCAGCGACGTTCGACGACATCGGAAACCTGGCGGGGAAGTGTCATTTTCGCGACTGCCGTCACGGCGACGAACCCGGCTGCGCGGTGCGCGCCGGCGTTGCAGCCGATCGACTCGCCAACTACCAGAAGATGCTGCGCGAGATTCGCCGCGAAACATTGACGCCACTGCAACGACGCCAGCAGCTGTCAATGTGGAAAATTCGACACCGGGCAGCCGAGCAACGAATGAAGCTGAAGCGAGGCAAGGCAGGGTAGCGCGTCGCCGGCATCGGCGCTTCGTCGGCCCGGCGCCGGCTTCGTCTCCATTTGCCCCGACAAAATGCACTCCACGCCGGCTTTCGTGCACTTCATCGCAAACGCGTGGCTCGAGGCCAGGCAACTGCCTACAGTCCGCTCATCGACAAATTGCACGAAAGCAGGAGCAGGTTATGACCAAGTATCTCGAAACCACGTTGTTCTTCGGCACCACCGTCAGCGCACTGGCGCTCGCAGCTGTCATCGGCCTTCAGGAATTCAGCGCCAGCCCGGCCGTGCAGGAAGCGATTGCGGCACCCATCATCCAGCTGGAAGCGGTCGAAATCGTTGCCGAACGCCTGCCAGCAACGGCCCAGTCCCAGGCCCCCGAGCAGGTCGCGCTGGTTCGCTGAACCGGTGTTGTCTGCTGCGGCCGGCGGGTGACCCGCCGGCCGCTTTTATTTTTAGCGTCGTAATCTCTTGTGCATGCAAACTGCGGACGCCGCGCAGAGCGATGTGAACTGGGCCGTCTGCTGCACAGCTGGCGGCGCGCTGGCGCGATCGACCCGGAGATAGTCGAGTAGCGCAAAAAACTTCGGCG
>JBGTEW010000437.1:0-4552 GCA_041747615.1 Burkholderiaceae bacterium
ACGACGGTGCCTTCGCCCAACCGTTCACTCATCTGGCCGCATTCTATGCAAATCGACCATCCAACACGGGATACAAAAAGCGTACCAATCATACGGTAAATCGGTACGCATCCCGTCGATTCAAGCGTGTACAAACCGCGCATCGCAGAGGGAAAACGCGCGCTTTTTGATCAACGCGCTCTGCGCAATTGCCAGTGATTCTCGTTCGCGCCCACTGACTGCATTAACCGTTTTGACTCCGTTTTCGATGACAAACGGCCCAGAGAATCGATCGCTAGACTCCGCTAGCCGTCAGACGAACGTTGTATGCGGCGCTATTGACCGCCGCCGGATTTGCTCGAACAATCGCGGCGTCCGCGCCCGGCAGACATGGCCGGGGCGGGTAGCACCAACGAAATCGTTCGGTTAAGGGTGCGGGTGGGCGGACTGGGCAGGCGCGCAAGCGCATTGACCCGGGACGCCTCGTCTTTGTCGTGGAGGGGTGAGGGTATGTCGACGGGAACAGTAAAGTGGTTCAATGACGCAAAGGGCTTCGGATTTATTACGCCGGACGATGGAGGTGAGGATCTGTTCGCTCACTTCTCTGCCATCAACATGAACGGGTTCAAGACGCTCAAAGAGGGGCAGAAAGTGAATTTCGAAGTGGTACAGGGGCCGAAGGGCAAACAGGCTTCGAACATCACGAGCGGCTAGTGAGAGCAGTCCTCGTGTACGCGACCGCTACGCGGTCGCACGTGCACTCGGACTGATTAGTTGGACGGGCCGGCTCCGGAGCGGCCGCGCGCCGGCCCGTAGAACAAATGCAGCAAAGGCCTCGCGCCGCGGCTGCTGCTACATCTGGTCGATCATGACCTGACCGAATCCGGAGCAGCTGACCTGCGTTGCGCCGGGCATCAGGCGCGCGAAGTCGTACGTCACGTGCTTGCTCAAAATGGCTTTTCCCATCGACGTAATGATCAGGTCGGCCGCCTCGGTCCATCCCATGTGCCGCAGCATCATTTCGGCCGACAGGATCTCGGAGCCCGGATTGACGTAGTCCTTTCCGGCATATTTCGGCGCGGTGCCGTGCGTCGCCTCGAACATCGCCACGGTATCCGACATGTTGGCGCCCGGCGCGATGCCGATGCCGCCGACCTGCGCCGCCAACGCGTCCGAAATGTAGTCACCGTTCAAATTCATCGTTGCGATGACGTCGTACTCGGCCGGGCGCAGAAGGATCTGCTGCAGGAATGCATCTGCGATCACGTCCTTGACGACGATATCTCCATGCGGCGCCGCGATCTTCATCCACGGCCCGCCGTCGAGGAGCTGGGCGCCGAACTCCTTCTGCGCCAGCGCGTAGCCCCATTTTGCGAACGCCCCCTCGGTGAACTTCATGATGTTGCCTTTGTGCACCAGCGTGATGCTCCTGCGCCGGTTGTCGATCGCATACTGGATCGCCCTGCGCACCAGGCGCTCGGTGCCTTCACTTGAAATCGGCTTGATGCCAATGCCGGAGGTCAGGGGGAAGCGGATTTTCTTGACGCCCATCTCGCCCTGCAGGAAATCGACCAGCTTTTTCGCCTTGTCGCTGCCGGCTTCGTACTCGATGCCCGCGTAAATGTCTTCCGAGTTTTCGCGGAAGATCACCATGTCGGTTTTCTCGGGCTCTTTGACCGGGCTTGGCACCCCTGTGAAGTAGCGAACCGGGCGCAGACAGACGTACAGATCGAGTTGCTGGCGCAGTGCGACGTTGATTGAGCGGATGCCGCCGCCGACCGGCGTCGTCAACGGGCCCTTGATCGAAACGACGTATTCGCGCAACACTGCGAGCGTCTCGTCAGGCAGCCACACGTCCGGACCATAGACCTTGGTCGCCTTCTCGCCGGCAAAAACTTCCATCCAGATGATTTTCCGCCGGTTGCCGTACGCCTTGGAGACCGCGGCATCGACCACCCTGATCATCACCGGCGTGATATCGATTCCGGTGCCATCGCCTTCGATATACGGGACGATCGGCTGGTCCGGAACGCTCAGCGCGTAGTTCTTATTGACTGTAATTTTTTGCCCGGCGGAGGGCACCGAGATGTGCTCGTACATCGAGTCTCCAGCGTGGTTGTCTTAGTGTCGGTGAAAGGCGAGTTTACCGACGTGCCTGCGTCAACCGGCGCCAGACGCGCGGCGTTGCGCCCCAGACGGTACAGTGGCTGCCGTATGTTCCAACTTCAGTAGACAATGCAACGCGTCATAGCTGTTTTTCTGTTGGCTTTCCTCGCTCCCACGCTGCTGCTTGCGCAGCAGGCGCCGCAACCGCCGCTGCGCACAACGCAGCTGACGGCGGGTATCCATGTGATCACTGCGGAAGTCGCTGCGACGCCCCAGTCGCGCATGATCGGGCTGATGATGCGCGAGGCATTAAAGCCCAATCACGGCATGGTGTTCGTGTTTGAAGACAAGTCGCAACACTGCTTTTGGATGCGTAACACGCTGCTTCCGCTTTCGATCGCCTTCATTGATGACGACGGCACGATCGTCAACATCGCCGAGATGACACCGAAAAGCGAAGCGGCGGTCTGTCCTCAGCGCCCAGTTCGCTATGCGCTGGAAATGGATCAGGGATGGTTTACCCAGCGCGGTGTGAAAGCCGGAAACAAGATCAGCGGGCTGCCACTGCGCTAAGCGTGCGCTCGTAATTGCTGCGGGCAAAATCCCAGTTCACGAGGCTTTCGAGAAACGCCTCGACGAATTTCGGCCGCTCGTTGCGATGATCGATGTAATACGCGTGTTCCCACACATCGAGCGTCAAAAGCGGCTCATCGCCACTTGTCAACGGATTGTCTGCATCGTCGGTGTTGACGATGTCGATGCCGTCCGCCCTGCTAACGAGCCACGTCCAGCCGGACCCGAAGTTGTCTACTGCGCTCTTCGCAAATGCTTCTTTGAACTTGTCGTACGTGCCCCACTTCTCGGTAATCGCATCCCCCAGCGCGGCGGTCGGCTTGCCGCCTCCGCGCGGCGCCATACAGCTCCAGAAAAATGTGTGGTTCCACACCTGCGCGGCATTGTTGAAAAGTGGACCGGTCGCTTCGAGCATGATCTGATCGAGTGGCGCACTCTCGAACTGCGTACCCTTGACCAGATCGTTGAGTTTCTCGACGTAGGCCCGGTGATGCTTGCCGTAGTGAAACTCCAGTGTTTCCTTCGACATCGCGGGTTCGAGCGCGTCCATTGAATAGGGCAGCGGAGGAAGTTTGTGTTCCATCGGTACCTCGACACTAACGAGCTATTGATCACCGGTTTGAGCAAGCGCCGGGCCCGCCAAGAACGAATGGGGCACTCGGCCCCATCGTTTGGTCGCATCAAAGCGACTAGAAAACCGCGCCGCCCCGATTCTGCTGTATGACCATCATATAAAGCATCGGAATCGAAAACATCGTGTTAAAGCGCGACGTCAACATCGCTATGCGTGCGGCCTTGGCTTTTTCCTCGGGCGCGACCTGCACGATGCCAAGCGCCTTCTTCTGGTTCGGCCAGATGATGAACCAGACATTGAACGCCATGATCAGCGCAAGCCACATACCGATGCCGATCGCGACAAACGGAGTCTGCAGCAGCAGCGCACGCGCGAGGTAACCCATCATCGAGGCGACCAGCACACCGGTGACCACCGTCGCCAGCGCAGCCCAGCGGAACCAGAACAGCGCTGTCGGCGCGATCACCTTGCCTATCGCCGGCTTCTGCTCGTCCGGGATTTTCGGCATCGACGGCATCTGCACAAAGTTGAAGTACCACAGCAGCCCGATCCACATCACGCCGGACAAGACGTGCAGCCAGCGCATGAAGAACGTTGCCCATGCGTGGTCGATGCGAACCGGAGTTCCGGTGGTTGCCACGACGATTGCGATCAGGACGATCAGCAGCGCGATACCGGCCGCGACCGTGCGTCCCAGCGACTGTAAAACTGCGCCCATATGCCCCTCCTTGGTTATGCGCCCGGGTGGCCCCGAGCCCGCGGCAATCTAGCATGCACAAAGCGCGTGGCAGCCTTACCGTCGCGCCTGCTCGACGCGCGCGCTTGCACCCCCGTGGGCGAATTCGATATCCAAGACCGCGCCGATGGCCACGTCACCTGAATCGCGCACCAGCGCACCGCTGGCATCGCGCACAACGCTGAAGCCGCGAGCCAGAATACGCGCGGGGTCGAGATGCGCGAGCGTCGCGATCCCGGTTTCAACACGCACCTGATCGCGCTGAAGTCGCACAGCGATCGCCGCGCGACGGGCCGCCAGAAGCGCCTGCACGCGCGCGGAAGCCCCCGTGGTACTTGGACGCGCGACCAGCAATCGCCGGACCGAAATCCCCAGTCGATCGCGCGCCTGCACCAGCGCACCAGCCAGCGCAGGGCCACTTCGTAGTTGCAGTTCCTTCAGCCGCGACTTCTGAACTCGCCACGGCGCGTCACGACCCCATAGGATCCGAGCTGCATAGTCGACTCGCTGCAGCGCCCCATCGAGCGCGCGCCGCAGTCCGAGCAACAGGGCGCTGCGCCGCGTATCAAGGGTCGTAGTGAGCT
>JBGTEW010000438.1:0-8012 GCA_041747615.1 Burkholderiaceae bacterium
GCCTATCGCATCGAGTCGGCGCCGGTCGAGAAACAGGCGGCTCTGGCGGCGACGTACCAGACCGGGTATCGGCTCGCGATGATCTGGGCTGGCGCCGGTGTGCTTTGGATCGCGGCCCGAGCGGCTAGCGATGTCGGCGCACAGCCCGGCGGCTATGTGGCGGCCGCATGGACCGCCGCGTACCTGACGATGGCGGCGTCGATGCTGATCGGTGTCGTCACGGTGCTGCGAATGATCGAGCCGGCAGCGAGTGCGTCGCGCAGCGCAATGGCCGCGGAAGAGCTCGCACTCGCCCAGCGATTGATCGCAGAACGCAAACTGGACCGACGCGCGGCACGCCTGCTCGCGTGGCTGCAGATCGCCGTCATCGGTCCTTTTGCGGATTTCATTCGCCGCTATCACTGGCACGCGCTGCTGCTGCTTGCACTGATCGCCGTGTATCGCATCTCCGATGTCGTGATGGGAATCATGGCGAACCCGTTCTATGTGGATATGGGCTACAGCAAGGACGAAGTCGCGGCGGTGTCGAAGTTTTACGGCGTCGTGATGACGCTGGCGGGTGCGTTCATCGGAGGCATGCTGGCGCTGCGCTTCGGCGTGTTGCGGGTTCTGTTTCTGGGCGCGGTGCTGTCGGCGGCGTCCAATCTGCTGTTCGCCTGGCTGGCAACCCGCGGGCATGACCTGACCGGCCTGATCTTCGTCATCTCGGCCGACAACCTGTCGGCCGGCATCGCGTCCGCGGCATTCATCGCTTATCTGTCGAGCCTGACCAACATCGCCTACTCGGCCACGCAGTACGCGCTGTTTTCATCGGTGATGCTGCTGCTGCCAAAGTTCATCGCCGGATTCTCTGGAGTTTTCGTCGATGCTTATGGCTATGTGGCGTTCTTTCAGAGCACCGCATTGCTCGGCGTGCCGGTGCTGCTGCTGGTCTGGCTGGTCAGCCGCATACCGCAGGCAAGAACTCAGGGCTCGCCGTCCCAGTAGTCCAGGTCTGTATCGGCGCGATGCATGCGGCCTTTCTGCAGCAGTGGCCCCGCAACCGGAGTGAAGGCCATGTACTTGTTCGAGTCAGGGTATTCGCACACCTCCGGGTACTCCTGTGTGCTGATCGACAGATACTTCATCGGCGCACCCGATGTATTGATCAGTTGATGCGGATACTCCGGCCCGGGGGGAATATCGATCACGTCGCCGGCGCTCACCGGAATCATCTCGCCGGCGACGCGCAACGTACCCTCGCCTTCGAGAATGACGAACATCTCCTCCTGCGCGTAGTGGAAGTGATATGGGCAGGTGATCTTGCCGGGCGGCACGATATCGACCGAGGCACCGAGCTTCTGCGCGACAGTTCCCTGCACGCGCCGCCCAATTACGCTGGCAGATCGAATACCCCCATAAAGCGGCGATCGCGGTTCATCGCTCCTCCACTCTGCGTCTTCGATGTTCCGTACCAGTTTGTCCCGCAAGCTCTCGCTCATTTCTTGGCAACAGCTTTCTGGTCGTTGAAGTTGAACTTCATGCCACCGGGCATGATCATGTCGCCCGGCTTCATGCCCGCCTTGCAGGGCCCGGTCCAGCGCGCCTTGAATACCATGGCGCTGTCCTTCCTGCCGGCAACGGGCGGGTCGAATGAGCTGGTCAGCTCACCCGTGTAGCTCTGCGAGAAATCGCCCGCGAATACGCCGCGCGTCGTAGTCGTCGTGTTACCGGTCTTGCACACCGATTCGCTGATATACCTACTGCCATCACGCCGAAACTCGTTCCTGCTGCAGACTGGCTTGCCTGGCTGCATGCCCATCGAGCGCGTGATGTCGTCGGTCTGCTGATCGATGCACATCTGCGAGACCATCGGAGCCGGTGCGCCCTGGACGTTCATCGATATTTCCCACAAGCCTGACTTGCGGCGCGGCACCTCCTGCGCGAGGACCGAGTGCGCCGCCATGGACAGCGACAGGATCATCAGGATGGCTCGGAACATCGTATACCTCCCTCCGTAGACAAGCGCGAGTAGAGCGGTTTTGTGAGTGCGCTGCAAGGCCGGTCAACGCGTCTCGAATCGATAGACCGCCAGGGTGGCGCGCAGCGCCGGCAACACGCCAACCGTGCCGCCGTTGGCGAACAGCGCGCGGCCAGTGATGCTCAGCCCGACCTTGCCGGCCAGCTCCTCGAAATCCTTCAGCGTGCACAAGTGAATGTTCGGCGTGTCGTACCACTGGTAGGGAATGTGGCGCGTTACCGGCATGCGGCCGGCCAGCAGCGACACCGCATGCCTCCAATGGCCGAAGTTCGGAAAGCTGACGATACCCTGACGCCCGACCCGCGCCATTTCGCGCAGGATGTGCTCGGCGTTGTGCACCGCCTGCAGCGTCTGCGACAGCACGACCGTGTCGAACATCGAGCCGGCGAACATCCGCAGTCCTGCGTCCAGGTTCGACTGGATCACGTTGATGCCAGCGCGCACGCAATCAGCGACCTGGTCGTCGCTGATCTCGACGCCGTACCCGCGGCAACGCTTGTGTTCACGCAGATGCGCCAGCAACGTGCCGTCGCCGCAGCCAAGGTCGAGCACGCGGCTCTCCGGTTGCACCCAATTGGCGATCTGCTGCAGATCGATCCGCCAGGCGCTCACTGCGCGATCTCCCGCGCGATGTTGTCGAAGTACGCCCGCACGACGCGGTGATATCTCGCATCATCGAGCAGGAACGCATCGTGTCCATGCGGAGCATCGATCTCCGCATACGCGACGTCGAGCCCATTGACGATCAGCGCTTCGACGATCTCGCGCGAGCGGGCTGGCGGGAACCGCCAGTCGGTCGTGAATGCGGCCAGCAGAAACTTGGCGCGTGCCGGCGCGAGCGCTGCCACCAAATCGTCGCCGGTCGCCTTCGCCGGGTCGAAATAATCGAGCGCGCGGGTGATCAGCAGATACGTGTTGGCGTCGAAGTACTCGGAGAACTTGTCGCCCTGGTAGCGCAGATAGCGTTCAACCTCGAATTCGATGTCGTAATGAAACTGGTAGTCGGCAGCGCGCATCGCCCGGCCGAACTTTTCGGCCATATCCTCGCCCGACAGGTACGTGATGTGGCCGATCATCCGCGCCACCCGCAGGCCACGCTTCGGCACGGTTCCATGCGCGTAGTAATCACCGCCGTGATAGTCGGGGTCGGACCGTATCGCGGTGCGCGCGACCTCGTTGAATGCGATGTTCTGCGCCGACAGCTTCGGCGCCGATGCAATCGCGACACAGTGGTCGATGCGCTCGGGATACTGGATCGTCCACGATAATGCCTGCATGGCGCCGAGCGAGCCGCCCATTACCGCCGCCCAGCGTGAAACTCCCAATGCGTCGGCCAACCGCGCCTGCGCATTGACCCAGTCTTCGACGGTAACGACCGGGAAGCGCGCGCCATACGGCCGATCGCTGGCGGGATCGATCGACATCGGGCCGGTCGAACCGAAGCACGAGCCGAGGTTGTTAACGCCAACCACAAAGAAGCGGTCGGTATCGACCGCCTTGCCTGGGCCGACCATGTTGTCCCACCAGCCGAAGGCATCCGGATCATCGGCACGCATTTTGTTGTACATGCCGGCCACGTGATGCGAGGCATTCAGCGCGTGACAGATCAGCACCGCGTTGCTGCGATCTGCATTCAACCGGCCATAGGTCTCGAACATCAGCGAATAGCCGTCGAGCATCGCGCCGCTCGACAATTTCAGCGGCGAATCGAATCGATGCAACTGCGGCGTCACAACGCCGACCGAACCCGGCTTGGCACTCATCGTGGAGGGAGTTTGCCTGATGCCGGCAGTGGCAAACTTCGGGGTGTTGCCAGCAGCAGGAGCGCATCGTGAGCTATGTCGTGTACGGAATGGCGTCGTCCGGGAATTGCCACAAGATCAAGATGGCGCTGGAGCATCTTCGCCTGCCTTATCAATGGCGCGAGATTGACACGCTGAAGGACGAGACGCGAACGCCGTCGTTTCTGGCGATGAACCCAAACGGGAAAGTGCCGGTACTGGCGATTGATGAAGCGACATTCCTGCCCGAGTCGAATGCAATTCTCTGGTACCTCGCCGAAGGTACACCGCTGATGCCGGAAAACCGGCTCGAACGTGCGCAAGTGCTGCAGTGGATGTTCTTCGAGCAATACAGCCATGAAACGGCCATCGCCGTCGCACGCTACATTCGTGCGTTTCTGAAGCAGCACGACAATCCGCGCCTGCCGGACCTGGAAAAGCGCGGCTACGCGGCGCTCGGCGTGATGGATCGCCATCTGTTGGAGCGCGAGTACTTTGCCGGCAGCGCACTGTCGATCGCTGACCTCGCGCTGTACGCGTACACGCACAAGGCCGACGAAGGCGGCTTCGATGTTGCTCCGTATCCGGCTGTCGTCGCCTGGCTCGAAAGAGTCGCCGCCGCGCCCGGCGTATCGGTGATGCCGTCGCCGCCGGCATGAGCACGCTGCTGCAACACATTCAAACGCTGGCACGCGCCAACCGGCTTGCCAACCACCGGCTGCACGCTGCCTGCGCGCAGCTGACCAGCGACGAGTTCAAGGCGCCCCGTACCAGCTTTTTTCCAAGCTTATGGGCGACGCTGAACCACATTCTGATCGTGGACTGGTACTACATCGCAGCGCTGTACCGCGAGGCCGACATGCGCCGCGCGTTCGTCTCCGAAACACCGTTTGACGACATGAGCGAGCTTGCCGCGGCGCAGGTGAAGTCGGACCGCAGGCTGATCGACTGGTGTGATGCTGCTGATGACGCCGCGCTGGAGGCAGTGGTCGAGATGGACCGCCAGGAGTTCGTTCAGCGCGATCTGGCGCGCCATGTGTTGATGCATCTGATGACGCACCAGATCCATCATCGCGGCCAAGCACACGCAATGCTCTCCGGCACAGAACTCAAGCCACCGCAACTCGACGAGTTCCTGATGCCGAGCGAGACGCACTATCGAGTCGACGACCTGGCGGCGCTGGGATGGACTGAAGCGGATCTCTTTGGTGATCGGTGATCGGTGATCGGTTTGAAGGCGGCGTCGAGCACTTTCACTCTACTATTCGACTAATGTGCGTGCAGTTTTTTCTAATCACTGATCACCCAACACCGATCACATGTCTGTGTTAGAGACACGAATTGACGCGCGCCAACCCGAGGTTCAGGCGAACGCGGAGTCGATGCGCGCGCTGGTGGCGGATCTGAAAGGAAAGGTCGGCGCCATCGCCGGCGGCGGCGGCGAAGAAGCACGCGCGAAACATATCGGTCGCGGCAAGCTGCTGCCGCGCGACCGCGTGCAGATGCTGATCGATCCGGGAACGCCGTTTCTCGAGCTGTCGCAGCTGGCAGCCTATGGCATGTACGACGATGCCGCACCATCGGCCGGCATCATCACCGGAGTCGGCCGCGTATCCGGGCGCGAGTGCGTGATCGTGTGCAACGATGCCACGGTCAAGGGCGGCACCTACTATCCGGTCACGGTCAAAAAGCATCTGCGCGCGCAGGAAGTCGCGCGCGAGAACCGGCTGCCGTGCATCTACCTGGTCGATTCCGGCGGCGCCAATCTGCCGAATCAGGACGACGTGTTTCCCGATCGCGAGCACTTCGGGCGCATTTTTTTCAACCAGGCCACGCTGTCGGCCGCGGGTATTCCGCAGATCGCGGTGGTGATGGGTTCGTGCACAGCCGGCGGCGCGTACGTGCCAGCAATGAGCGACGAGTCGATCATCGTTGCCAATCAGGGCACGATCTTTCTAGGCGGCCCGCCACTGGTCAAGGCAGCCACCGGCGAGGTCGTCACCGCCGAAGAACTCGGCGGCGGCGACGTGCATACACGGCTGTCGGGCGTCGCCGATCACCTGGCGGCAAACGACGCGCATGCGCTGGCACTGGCTCGTCGCATTCTTGCGACCACCAACACCATCAAGCCCGCCGCACAGCAGCTGCGCGAAGCGCGGCCACCGAAGCTCGATCCAACCGAGCTGTATGGCGTGATCCCGACCGACACGCGCAGGCCGTACGACGTACGCGAAGTGATCGCGCGCATCGTCGACGCGTCCGAGTTCGACGAGTGGAAGGCGCGCTTTGCCACCACGCTGGTCACCGGCTTTGCGTGGATCGAAGGAATGCCGGTCGGAATCGTGGCCAACAACGGCATTCTGTTTTCGGAGAGCGCGCAGAAGGCGGCGCACTTCATCGAGCTTTGCTGCCAGCGCAAGGTGCCGCTCGTCTTCCTGCAGAACATCTCCGGCTTCATGGTCGGCCGCAAGTACGAAAACGAAGGCATCGCCCGCCATGGCGCAAAGATGGTGACCGCGGTGGCGTGCGCGCAGGTCCCGAAATTCACCGTCATCATCGGGGGCAGCTTCGGCGCCGGCAACTACGGCATGTGCGGCCGTGCATTTTCCCCGCGCTTTCTCTGGATGTGGCCGAATGCGCGAATCAACGTGATGGGCGGCGAACAGGCGGCCAGCGTGCTCGCGACCGTCAGGCGCGACGGCATCGAAGCGCGCGGCGGAGCGTGGAGCGCCGACGAGGAAGCTGCATTCAAAGCGCCGATCCTGGCGCAGTTCGAGCACGAAGGCCATCCGTACTACGCCAGCGCGCGGCTGTGGGACGACGGTGTGATCGATCCGCTCAATACGCGCATGTGCCTGGCTCTCGGACTGTCCGCCGCGTTGAATGCGCCGATACCGGAGACAAAATTCGGCGTGTTCAGGATGTGAACGCGATTCAATGGGCAACAACGTTCACATGCGTCCGGAACACGACGATCTGCGCCGCCAGGTCGCGAGGTTCATTGCGAGCGAGGTCGAGCCGCACGCGCTCGAGTGGGATGAGGCCGGCCTGACACCCCGCGACGTGCTGCGCAAGATGGGCGCGCTCGGCTGGCTCGGGATGATGTATTCGCCCGACTACGGTGGCGCAGGCGCTGATATGACGACCAACGTCGTGTTTCAGGAAGCACTGTCGCGCTCGACCTCGGGCGGCTTCGTGATCACGGTGCTGGTACACACCGATATGGCGAGCCCGCACCTGGCGCACGCCGGCACAGCCGAACAGAAACAGCGCTGGCTGCCAAAGGTGATTTCCGGCGAGCTGGTCACTGCAGTTGCGGTCACCGAACCCGACGCCGGCTCCGATGTCGCAGCAATCCGCACGCACGCGAAGCGTGACGGTGACACCTGGCTGATCAACGGCAGCAAGATGTTCATCACCAACGGTGTGCACGCCGATCTGGTGTTTGTCGCAACCCGCACGGATGCCAGCGCGAAAGGCTCGCGTGGCCTTTCGATCTTCGCTGTAACGAAGGGGACACCCGGCTTTAAGGTTGGCCGCGCGCTGAAGAAAAGCGGCTGGCTCGCTTCGGACACCGCAGAGCTGGTGTTCGACAACTGCCGGGTTCCTGCCGATCAGTTGATCGGCGAAGAAAGCGCCGGCTTCTACGCGATCATGCGCAACTTTCAGACGGAGCGCATCGCTCTTGGCTCGATGGCGGTCGGGCATTGCCTGACCGCGCTCGACCTCGCGTATCGCTACGTCAACGAGCGCAAAGCGTTCGGCGCGGCGTTATGGGAGAAGCAAACGGTTCGTCAGCAGCTCGCGATGCTCGCGGCGAAGACCGAAGCGGCGCGCCAGTTGTTGTACCACTGCGCATGGATGGTCGATCAACAACACGACGCCGTGCGCGAGGTGTCGATGCTGAAAGCTCTGACCGGCGAGCTGGTCAACGAGGTCACCTACACCTGCCAGCAGTTCCACGGCGGCATGGGGTACATGCGCGAAAGCCCCATCGAGCGATTGGTGCGCGACGCGCGGGTGCTGGCGATCGGCGGCGGTGCGACCGAAGTGATGCTCGAGGAAGTCGCGAAGCGATGGGAGCCGGCGTGAGCGCCAGGCTTGTTGCCGGCCTCATGCTGGCGGCGTGCTGCGTCGCTGCGCAAGCGTTCGAGCCGATGACGGTGGCCGGCGATCCCCCGCTGCTGGTGCAATGGCAGGCTGCCTCGCAG
>JBGTEW010000439.1:0-2721 GCA_041747615.1 Burkholderiaceae bacterium
CGCGGCAGATCGGGAAAGTTCAGCCGGCCGCCATGCACATGCATCTTGCCGTACTCGGCACAGCGCGCCAGCGTGGGAATCGCCTTGCCGGGATTGAGCAACCCGGGTGGATCGAATGCACGCTTGACGGCGAAGAAAGACTCGAGCGTCGGCGGATCGAACTGACGGCACATTTGATGGATTTTCTCGACGCCGACACCGTGTTCGCCGGTCACCGTGCCGCCGACGGCGATCGACAACTCGAGAATCTCGAAGCCGAACTGCTCGGCGCGCAGTACCGAATCCGGATCGTTGCAGTCGAACATGATCAGCGGATGCAGATTGCCGTCGCCGGCATGGAACACGTTGGCGCAGCGCAGCCCGTACTTGGTTTCCATCGCGATAATCGCGTTCAGCACTTCACCGAGCCGCCGGCGGGGGATCGTGCCGTCCATGCAGTAATAATCGGGCGAGATGCGGCCGACCGCGGGAAACGCCGCCTTGCGGCCGGCCCAGAAGCGCTGGCGCTCGAACTCCGATTGCGACACTTCGAGGCGCGTCGCGCCATGTGCGGTCAATACTGATTCAATTCGCGCGATCTCATCGGCCACTTCTTCGCGCGTGCCATCCGATTCGACCAGCAGGATTGCTTCGGCATTCAAGTCGTAACCAGCGTTGGCGAACGCATCCGCCGCCGCCGCGGCCGGGCGGTCCATCATTTCCATTCCCGCCGGCACAATGCCGGCGGCGATCACTGCCGCAACCGCATCGCCGCCTTTCTCGACGTCGTCGAACGAAGCCATCACCACTTGCTGGCACACCGGCTTCGGCAACAGCTTCACCGTCGCTTCGGTCGTGATCTGCAACATGCCCTCAGAGCCGATCACCAGCGACAGCAGATCGAGCCCCGGCGAGTCGAACGCTTCGGAGCCAATCTCGATGATCTCGCCTTCGACGGTGACGCCGCGCACGCGCAATACATTGTTCAGCGTCAAGCCGTACTTCAGGCAGTGCACGCCGCCGGAGTTCTCGGCGATGTTGCCGCCAATGGTGCATGCGATCTGGCTCGACGGGTCGGGCGCGTAGTACAACCCCAGATGCGATACCGCGTCGGAGATCGCGAGATTGCGCACACCCGGCTGGACGACGGCGGTGCACGCGAGCGGATCGATTTTCAGGATGCGGTTGAGTTTCGCGAGCGATAGCAACACGCCGCGCCCATGCGGCAAAGCACCGCCGGACAGTCCGGTCCCGGCACCGCGCGGCACGATCGGCACCTGCATTTCGAAGCACACTCTCGCGATGCGCGCGACCTGATCTTCCATTTCCGGCAGTGCGACGATCATCGGCAGCTGCCGGTACAGCGTCAGTCCGTCGCATTCGTAGGGCCGTGTGTCTTCCTCGCGCCAGAGCACGCAGTGATCGGGCAAGAAAACTCTGAGCGCCGCCGCCACTGCACGCTGACGTTCAAGGTCAACGCTCCCCGTGCCTTCGAGCGGAATGCGCTCGGCCAGCAGTTGCGGAGCGTGCTGTTGTGGCAAACGCGCGTTCATGCGCAGAAGGTATCACGTGGCTGCGGCCGAGCGTATCGGCTACTCTGCGTGGAAATGCTGCTTTGCCAGATCAGCGATCCACACATCGTTCCAGAGGGCACGCTCGCCTACGGCCGGGTCGATACGGGCCGCATGCTGCAGCGCTGCGTCAGCAAGATTCTTGCGTTGCCGCGATTGCCCGATGCCGTGGTGGCGACGGGCGACCTGACCGATCACGGCACGGTGGAAGAGTACGAGCGGCTGGCCGAACTGCTTGCTCCGCTGCGAATGCCCCTTTATCTGGTTGTGGGCAATCACGACGATCCGCGTGCGCTACAGAGCGTTTTTCCGCAGCACACATACCTGACCGGCGACGACGGCTTCGCTCAATACACCGTTGATGACTTCGAGGTGCGGTTGATTGTGCTCGACACGACGGTGCCCGGTGCGCCTGGCGGCGAGTTATGCGATCGACGACTGCAATGGCTTGACCGCACACTCGGTGAGTCCGACCGTCCGACCATCATCGCGCAACACCACCCGCCGTTCGTGACTGGGATTTCATCGATGGATCGCATGGGTCTTACCGACTCAGCAGCGGAAGCGGCGGTGATCGTGCGGCACCGGCATGTTCAATGCATTATCAGCGGCCACTATCACCGGACCATCCAGGGGCGCTTCGCCGGTACGGTCGCTTCGGTGTGTCCAAGCACGGCCCACCAGCTCACGCTTGACCTTGCACCCGACGCCGATATCCGCTTCACTTTCGAACCGCCGGCCTTTCAGTTGCATCTGTGGAACGGGCAGCAGGTGGTCACCCACACCGCGGTGGTTGAGGACTTTCCGATGTGGGGGCCGCGGGGCTGACGTGATGAACCGAAGCACGTGTCCCCGGCCGGCTGCGACATGAGTGCAATCAAGGCCTTGCTGTTGACGGACGTCGTGGACAGCACCCGCCTGGCCGAGAAGCTTGGCGACAGCGCGATGGCCGAGATCTGGGCGGCGCACGACCGAATCTCGCGCGCGTTGCTCGGGCCCTGGCATGGGCGCGAGATCGACAAGACGGACGGCATGCTGCTCTTGTTCGACAACTGCGCAGACGCGGTCGGCTACGCGATGGCACACCACGCTGCCCTGGCGACGATGTCGCCCCCGCTCGCGGCGCGCGCGGGCCTGCACGTCGGACCGGTAATCCTGCGAGAGAACGCGC
>JBGTEW010000440.1:0-2619 GCA_041747615.1 Burkholderiaceae bacterium
ATGCAGACGATCGCGGTGTACGCGATCCCGGTGCTGTTTGCGATCACTGTTCACGAAGCGTCCCATGGCTATGTGGCCCGCATGTTCGGCGACAACACGGCCTATGTGCTCGGACGCGTGACGCTCAATCCGGTCAAGCACATCGATCCAATCGGCACGATCGTGCTGCCGCTGGGCATGGCGCTGTTCACGCCGTTTATCTTCGGCTGGGCGAAACCCGTGCCGGTCGACTGGAACAGTCTGCGACATCCGAAGCGCGACATGATCTGGGTGGCCGCTGCCGGGCCGGGCGTGAATCTGGTGATGGCGATCCTGTGGGCAGTTCTCTTCAGCGTGCTGCAGGCGACCGGCGTACAGGAGAGGTTCTTCTTCGAGGTGGCGCGCGCCGGAGTGCAGGTTAACCTGGTGATCATGGCGTTGAATCTGCTGCCGGTGCCGCCGCTTGACGGCGGCCGTATCGTCGCCGGATTGCTTCCGCAAAAGCTGTCCAACGCCTATTCGCGCATCGAACCGTTCGGACTGTTCATCATCATCGGCCTACTCGTCAGCGGGGCATTGGGTTTTGTACTGCGGCCGTTACTGGCAATCGGCGAAGCGATCGTCGGCCTCTTCGTTTGATGTTTCCCAGCCGCGTCTTGTCCGGCATGCGCCCGACCGGCGCGATGCACCTTGGCCACTACCACGGTGTGCTGAAGAACTGGGTACGGCTGCAAAGCGAGTATCCGTGCCTGTTCTTCGTGGCCGACTGGCACGCATTGACGACGCATTACGAGGAGACGAACAAGATCAGCGACGCGGGCTGGGACATGGTGATCGACTGGCTCGCAGCCGGCGTCGATCCCGAACAAGCGACGATCTTCATCCAGTCGCGCGTGCCCGAGCATGCCGAGCTTTTTCTGCTGCTGTCGATGGCGACTCCCCTCGGTTGGCTGGAGCGCGTGCCGACCTACAAGGATCAGCAGGAGAAGTTGTCCGATCGCGATCTGTCGACGTATGGCTTCCTCGGTTATCCATTGATGCAGGCGGCTGACATCCTGGTCTATCGCTCGACGCTGGTGCCCGTCGGCGAGGATCAGGTACCGCACATCGAACTGACGCGGGAGATTGCGCGCCGCTTCAATCACGTGTTCGGCGCCGAGCCCGATTTCGAAGTAAAGGCCAAGGCCGCGGTGCGCGCGCTGGGTGCTGATGCGAAGCGCTTTGCCGAGCTTAGAAGTCGCTATCAGCAGGACGGCGACGCCGAGGCGTTGAGGCAGGCTCGCACTATCGTTGATGCTGCCTCAACGATGCCGCTGGCAGATCGTGAACGGCTATTCGGCTACGCCGAAGGCGCACACCGCGTGATCCTTCCCGAGCCGGCTGCGCTGTTGACCACGGTGTCAAGGATGCCCGGCCTGGACGGGCAACGGATGGCGAAGAGCTACAACAACACGATCACGCTGCGCGAGGAGCCGGATGTAGTCACTAAGAAGATCCGCACGATGCCGACCGATCCGGCGCGCGTGCGCCGCACCGATCCGGGCGAGCCCGAGAAGTGCCCTGTGTGGCCGCTGCATCTGGTGTACTCGGACGATGCGACGAAGCAGTGGGTGCAGACCGGCTGCCGGACCGCCGGTATTGGCTGCCTCGAGTGCAAGCAGCCGGTGATCGATGCCATCGTGCGTGAACTGGCGCCGCTGCGCGAACGGGCGCAACGCTATCTCGACGAACCCGCGCTGGTGCGCGACATCGTGGCAAATGGGTGCGGGAAGGCGCGTGCGATGGCCGAGGAAACGATGCGCGACGTGCGTTCGGCGATGGGGTTGGTGCGAGACTTGTGAGACAGTGATCGGTGTCGGTGATCGGTGATCGGTGATCGGAGAAAAGCCCTCGGCATGGGTCGTTCGATGGACGGCGGAAGTTGCCGCCGGAACATCTGTGTTGGATGTAGCGTGCGGCGGCGGGCGGCACGCGCGGTTGTTGGCTGCACGTGATTGCAAGGTCACCGCAGTCGATCGTGATCCGGCGTTCGCACACGCGCTGGCCGACGAGCTGAACATCCGTTTCATCGTTGCCGATCTGGAGAGCGGGCCATGGCCGTTTGGCGATGCGCAGTTCGACGTGATCGTGGTGACCAACTACCTGCACCGCCCGTTGTTTACAGCGCTGCGTGCGACGCTGGCGCCCGGCGGCCTGCTCGTCTACGAAACGTTCGCGGCCGGCAACGCGGCGTTCGGCAGGCCGAGCAATCCCGACTATCTGCTGCAGCCACGCGAGCTGCTCGATGTCTTCGGCCCGCACCTGAGAGTTCTTGCTTTTGAGGACGGATTTGATGCACAACCGAAGCCGGCAATGGTGCAGCGAATCGCTGCGCACAGGGCCGGGCCGCGTGCGGTCCTGTCGGCCGAGCGGTGCCGTTTGTAACTCGGATCGGACCGAATTTTTCCCTGCCGGGCTGTAGAATCCGGCGCTTACCGGAGCACCTCATCACGGAGCGCAGCACGCAATGATCAAGGGCAGTCTCGTCGCCATCGTGTCACCGATGCACGACGACGGTTCACTCGACCTCGATGCCTATCGTCGCCTGATCGACTGGCATGTCGCGGAGGGAACGAGTGCGATCGTCGCAGTCGGCACGAC
>JBGTEW010000441.1:0-8723 GCA_041747615.1 Burkholderiaceae bacterium
ACTTCTTCCTTCGCTTCGTCGCAACCGGCGACGTCGGCGAAGGTAATCGAGTTGTTGGTTTCATCGAGCATGCGCGCGCGTGACTTGCCGAACGAGAACGCGCCGCCGCGGCCGCCACCCTGCATCTGCCGCATGAAAAATATCCAGACACCGATCAGCAGAAGCATCGGGAACCAGGACACGAAGATCGTCGTCAGCAGAGACTGCTCGTCTTCGGGTTTGCCGAAAACCTGGACACCCGCCTTGCGCAGATCGTCGACCATCCACAGATCACCGGGCGAGGTCAGCGTGTAGCGGTTGCCCTCTGCCGGCGTGACGTTCAGCGTGCGTCCCTGCACGTCGACCCGCTTGATCTGGCCGGCCTTCGCCTGGTCCATGAACTGCGTGTAACTGACGCTCTCGACGGGCTTCTGCCGGCTTTCGAACTGCTTGAAAACCGTGAACAGGACGAGCGCGATCACCATCCAGATGGCGGCTTTCGCAAACATGTTGTTGTTCAAGTGATGCTCCTTTACCAACCGCAGTTGGGTACGTCCGCCAAATTCTAAACCCCGCTACGCCTCTGCCGGCCCAATAAGTACACCTCGGCGGAAGATTCGCGCGAAGCGGCCGGTTTTCGCACGGCTACAGTGCGAAAAATCGACTTCAGCTGCTCAACATACTGACTGTACCCGCTGCCTTGAAATGCTTTGACGAGAAAAGCACCACTCGGTTGCAAGTGTTTTCGCGCAAACTCAGCCGCAATCTCGGCCAGATGGAGGCTGCGAGCCGCATCCGCTGCCGCAATACCGGACAGATTGGGCGCCATGTCGGAAAGGACAAGATCGACCTTGGCGCCAGCGAGCAGATCGCTCAACGCCTGTTCGACCGCTTCGTCATGAAAATCGCCCTGCATGAACTCGACTCCGGGCAGTGCTGCCATTGGCAACAGATCGAGAGCAATTATCCGGCCGGCTGGCTCACCGGCGCCCCGCGAAAGCCTTTGCCGCGCGACCTGTGACCAGCTGCCTGGCGCTGCGCCCAGATCGACCACGACCATGCCGGGTCGCAGCAATCGATCCTGGTCGTCGATCTCCGCTAGCTTGTAGGCGGCGCGTGATCGAAAACCCTCGGCCACCGAACGTTTGACGTACGGGTCGTTGACGTGGCGCCGAATCCATTCGGGATTCGACCGATTCTTCTTAGACATGCGCTCCTCGTGTACGCGACCGCTTCGCGGTCGCACGTGCACTCGTCGCGATTATCTAGGCAGACGGGCTTCGGAGCGGCCGTGCGCCCGTCTGCAAAACAAAGGCGGCAAAGGCTAGCGAGCCACTTCGCGCCACCCGATGCGGCGGGCGTTGGTTGCGCCGCTGCCGACGTTGAGTCCCCGTGTTTCCTTGACGCCCGATGCGCCGGTCGTTATGACCTTGAGCGTCGTTCCCTGCAGACGAATGATCGCGTTTCCGACTGTGAGCGTGCCCGATCGGAACAGTCCGACTTCGTTGCCGGTCGCTGTGCTGACCGCCAGGCCATTTCGATAGTTGAACTGATAAATCCAGCTGTCGCCACCCGCGGTACACGCGTTGTCGTTAGGGATATTGCCGGTCACGACCAACGTTCCGAGCGCTAATTGCGGGTCAATGTTGATGCGCTCGCCGACCGAGGGTAAATCCATGAACCAGCCGTTGTGAACCGACCAGTCCACGATCGAGCCGGATACACCGCGACGATTGCTTCCCAGGTCCACGATTGTGCGGGGAACGAACGAATTGTTGGTGCGCGGACTGCCGTGGTCGGCGCTGCTGTCCTTAACGCCGTACAGGCTGCCGACATACGACCAGTCGCCCGGCGGCGACAACGTGGCCGGATCCTGCAGGTCAGAGCTTCCAAGGTAACGCCCGGTGCCCACGAAGACGACGCGGTTGCTGTCAACCAGCCCCAGCTCCGGCCGCGTCGTGACCGATTGCACCCTGCCGGCAGAATCGAGCAACGTGGCAATCCGCATCACGGTCGGTGTAGCGGTGGCCAGATCAAAGCGCCATAAGTTGCCCCGCAGATCTCCGCCGTAAACGTATTGCGTCGTGTTGTCCGTCTCCGGATCGCGCGCCCACGCCGAAACTTTCGCGAAACCGGACGGATCAGTTGTGCTGCCGACACCGGTACTCGTCTTGCTCAGGATCGCGCCCGTTGCCAGGTCAACCACATATAGGTAGCCGCGCCCATCGCCACTGCTGACGTTGTTGTAGCCCGAGGTCAGCAGCACTACCCAGCGACCGTCGTAATGGCGCTTGGTGATCAGCGGGCTGGCAAACGCCAGTCCGATGTCGGCATCAGCGACCGGGCACAGCGCCGCACTGTTGCAGATCTCCCAAAGTGGCAAGGGGTTGGACGGATCGGTCACATCAAGTGCGAAGAAGCCCCTTCCGCCAGCGCCGAGCCCACCGACCAGAACCGTTCGCCACTGTCCGCCGATCAGCGCATCGCCCACGGACGGCGAGCCGTCGACAAAAAACTCGTGCGAACTTGCATACGCCGCTTCGGCCAACTTGTGCAGACGCGGCAGCACGGTGCGGGGAACGAACGACCACATCTCGGCGCCGGTGCTGGCATTGAACGCATGCAACATGCCAGCGTTGCCGCCGATGTACACCACTCCCTGCCGTTTGGCGTTCGCGTTCTTGAAGTCGAAATACGACGGCGTAATCGGATCGCCATAGGCACGGCGCGGCTCGCGCACGAACATCGGCCGCGAACCGACCAGGTCGCCCAGAATGTACTCGCGCTCGCGCAGCAATGGTTCATGCAGCCGCTGGCCACGAAGGAAGTTCACCATGTTGGCGCCCAGGTTGACGGTTTCCCTCTCGATCGCCGTCAGCGATGCGCACTGCGAGAGCAACCCACACTTGTTGCTGAAGTGAGAGCGGGTGTCTGCATCGAGGCTCGCCCAAAGGAATGACGCCCGCGTGGCGCCGCCACCGCTGAGTAGGGTTGTATAGATCACGCGCGAATCGGACGCCGCGCCGACCCGGGCGTTCAGCGCATCGCGCGCCGACCAGTCGATCGTGTCGGCCACGATGCCGCTGACCGGATCGACGCGTTGCGCCACCAGTTCGCCATCCCAGCGTGTGGTGCGATAGGTGGAGCTGAAGATTGCGTTGTCGGTGGTCGTGATGTTCGGACTGCTGGTCGCCGAAGCGGCCGCAGAACCCACCAACACGCGCAGATCGGCCAATGCAGTCACCAGGCCGTCGTACAGACTCGGTGCATCGTTGGCGCTGACATAGCGGCCGCGGCCGTTGACGGCGGCGTGCCACAGATCGTCGATGCGGGCCGGGTCGCCCATGTTCAATGTCGGCCAGTTGCAGATCTGGTTGGAGCTACCCCAGCTGCAACCGGAGTTGCCGACCTTGATGTTGTAAAAATCACCGAACGTCGCCGACTCGTAGTTTGGAATGAACTGCATCAAGCCCCCGAGGCCCAGGCCGATCGTGAAGGTCAGCATGTGCTGCTCGGGATTTGTGTCCTTCAACGTGCCCGGCACGTTGTTCTCGCTGACGTCGGTGCCAAGAGCACCGGTCGATCCGGCTGGTCGGAGGTCGGTCGAGTAGTAGTACATCGCCACGTCAGCCAGCGTGTCGCTGGCGTTGCTCAGCCCGCCGTCGTAGGCGCCGGCGGCGCGGGTGGAGTAGCCGCTGTTGACGTTATCGACGTTGCCGATCGCCGAGCCGTCGATCCGGTCGCCCGCGTTGCTGTTCCAGTAGCCGTCCGTGCTGAGCAGGGCGACGTTCGGCTGGCAGGAGTACAGAATCGGGTCGTCGTTCATTCCACTGTTGATGCCGTTGGTCATACCGGCATAGTGCCGGCCGACCCGCGACAGCGCCTCACGCAGCGGCGTCAAGCCTGAGGGATTCAGCGAGTAAAGTTTCGTGTACCAGGCGCTCCTGTGCGTACCGGCAAAAGTGTCGATGCGGATGTAGCGGTTGCTGCTGACCGGCGAGCCCGGATTGATCGTAATCAGCCCTACGCGGTAGCGCCCGTCGATCTGCAGGAACGCATAACCGACGCCGGTCTTCATCATCTGCATCCGCGTGCTGTAGTACGCGTACCAGTTGGCGAAGTTGGTCATCTCCTCGGTCGCGGTACAGGTCGGCGCCGCCGCACAGTCGGTCCGGTTCGGGCGGCCGCCGTAGCTGCCGGCTGCAGGCGAAATGTTGGTGCGCGAAAAAAGCCCGTAGCGCGCATGCGTGTGGTTGGTGCTGTAGGTTCGCTGGCATCGCGGTTGCCCGCTGGTCATGCCGGAAATCGCGCTGCTGTTGTTGGCGTCGGTCGCGTTCCGGCAGAAGCGCACCGGGGCGGGATGTACATAGTCGCCGGTGGGACCGGTGGAAAGAGTGCAGTCGCGCAGCTCTGCGGTCAGGCAGAACTCGCGCGGCTGAACCGTGTAATAGAAGGGATAGCCGCCGCGCGTGCGCGGAAAGCGGAAAGCGCCCGAGCCGGTGCCGTTCGGAAATCCGTTGCTGGTAGCAGTGTTGTACTGAAACGGGTTGGGCGTATCGATGCCGTTACGGCGGCAGTTGGTCGTGTCAAACGGATTGTCGTCATTGTTGCGGCAATAAACGATCTCCGGATAACTGTTGGTCAGGTTGATCGTCGCTGTGCTGCCGAAGGCGTTGATACGAACATTGGTCCACGGCGAGCCGTAGCTTGTCATCACCGTTCCGTCGCCATTGACCGCGGGGAAGTACGTCACTTGCGGGTTGTAGTAAAGCGAGTTGACCTGCGATGCGTACCACGGCGGATTGCCCTCGATACCGTTGGTGGTGGTCGAGCAGCTGCTGTTGCTGCAGCGTGGCTTGTCGATGCGGCTGCCGTCGATGTAGTCGGGCATGAAGCGCGAAGCCATGCTGCCTGAGTCGTCGACGATGAACATGATGTTCGGCTTGACCTGCGTCGACACCGAGTAGGTCAAGGGGTTGGCAGCAATGTCGGTCAGTTCCGCGTGCGCCGTCAAACTGACGCCGGCCAGGGCGATTGCGATCAAACGGAGCGCTGCGTTCATTGCGAATCCTCGCTACAGAGAAACAAACGTCTGGACCAGCGTGCTGGTATTGCGCGGCCCGAGCACACGCACGGTGATGCGGTAATAGTTCTGAGCGACACCGCTGAAGTTGAACGCGTCCGCACTGAAGCTGCCGCCGTTGGCCGCCGTCGGTGCCGCGGTCAGCAGCGAGCACGAGTTGCCGGCAGCATTCGGATTGCCCTGCGCGGAGCACATCCGGTGCACGACCCATTGCACCCGGTTGCCAGCGAAGTCCGCCGCACTGACCGTGCAGCCAGCACACTGCGCCCAGTAGGCTTCATCGTCCCAGTTGGGTTCGGCAATCACCGCGTAGTAACCGTCATCGACATCATCGGTGTTCAACCGCGGAGTACCCACCGTGCTCTGCAGGAATAGCACCGCGCTTTGCACGCCCGCGTCCGACGAATGAAGCGTGGAGTTGCGAAACGCCAGGTTGCCCGCCACCAGATGATGGGTATCCATCGAGCGCGACAGTGCGATGACCGACACCAGCATCGCAACCAGTGCCACCAGCACCACCATCAGTACTGCACCGCGCTGGGCATAACCCGCCCTGTATCGGCCCCGGGTCATGCCGGTCTCCAGATCATGTTGCGAAGACTGATCGTCGATTCGAATACCCGATATCGGAAACAGCGCCAGTCGGCACGTGCCGACAGATCCAGGTTGCCGCCGGCCCAGGTTGGCGCGACCACCGTCGTGTTGCAGTTGCCGTCTGCATCGGCCCGTTCGGCCACCGCGCTGCGGGAGACCAATGCCAGCCGCACGGCTAACAGGCCGGCCCACTCCACTGGCGACGCCGGCGCAATCTCATTCCAGACGTCGATCACACCGTCTGCGTTGGTGTCGCGGCCGTATTGAGCCTGCAATTGAACGATGCCGGCGGCAACCGGCTGCGCGAAGTTCCCCTGCAGGACCGGGTCGACGACAAGATTCTCGTTCTGTATGTAATAGCGGCTGACGACCGGCGCCTGCCCGATTGCATAGATAAGCCCCGCCAGTGAATAGTTGGGACCCAGACCACCGGGCTTGTTGTAGCGTGCCGCGACCTGCGTTCCGAACGGCCCGGTGTACATGCCGCTGCCATGGTGCAGACGATCCTGCTGCCCAGGATTTCCGAGACTCGGCGTATTGGTCGCCTGCGCCAAGGTGCAGTCCTGTCCTGGCTCAGCCACTACCAGCAACTGGCCTGCGACGATACCGAAGCCATTGTCGACGTGATAAACGGAAGCCGAGTTGGGCAGCGCCTGTGTAAGCCGAACCGGCACCGGAACCGCATCGGTGCTGCTGTAGCTGATCTCGATCGTGTCCGGTGCATTGCCGACACCCTGAGTGATCACCACCGGCGCCAGCGTGAAGTTGAACTCTCTTGATGGGCTGACACCCTCGTCATACACCAGTACCGTGCATCCCAGCACCGATGCCGTATTAATTCCGTATCCCGCCATTCGAAGATCACGTTGCAGCGCATACATGCCGATCGAACCGGAAAATGTGGCATCGCCGCCACCTGTTGCCGCACGCCGATACCCTTCGGACGCAGCGAACGTCTGGTACGCCGCCAGCGTGACGACCAGCGAAATGACCATTGAGATCAAAACCTCGACCAGTGTCATTCCGCGCAAGTTTTTCATTGGCGAGCGCTCTGTGCTGCCGGGCCGCCCCAAGGCACTGACGCGGCCCCTCGGGGGGCAGCGAAGCGTGGGGGCATTCACTACTAGGGCTCCTGCAGTGTTGCGACTGCGACGTGCTGGCGGCGCTGTGCGCCTGGCGGTTGCCAGCCGACGGTGATACTGACCTGAGTTCCGACGACGGTTACCGTCGCGTCCGCGGCCGGCAGTGTGCGGTTGACCTCTGCCAGCCAGGGTGCAACCCGATCCTGCGTCGTGCCTACGGGATCGTGCGCATAGGCTGCAAC
This sequence comes from Burkholderiaceae bacterium, assembly GCA_041747615.1. Taxonomy (GTDB): domain Bacteria; phylum Pseudomonadota; class Gammaproteobacteria; order Burkholderiales; family Burkholderiaceae_F; genus JACCZX01. Next base: position 6,981 of record JBGTEW010000441.1, read on the forward strand.
GTTCGCGCGGTCGACCCAGATCTCGCCGAGCAACCGGTCCGCCAGTAGCGCCGCATCGACGCGATACTTGGCATCGGAAAAGGTGGTGAACGCAGTCGCATTCGCGCTGAGCAGCCCGAGAATGCCGACCGCAAAGATGACCGTGGACACCAGCACCTCGGTCAGCGACATACCGAGGGAACGTGCACGCAACGGCGTGCGCTTCGGTGCGGTCCTTGTTCGCATCGACGGGCTCAGCAGCCGCGCGGGTCGCCGCCGCCAACAGCGGGATCGCACATGCGCACATCGCCCGCAGCACCCAGCGCGACTCGCAGTGTGCGGCGATCGCCGGCACCAACGACGGGATTCGCAATATCGATCTGCGTCGCCACGGGCGAGCCGTCCATGTTTGCCGTGACCCGACCCAGCGAATCGAAAGTGATCGTCGTCGCGTCGACTGGAACCATCGCCAACTGCGGCTGCGCAGACGTTTCGGTGTCCGTGCGCGCTTGAATTACCGGCAGGCAATCGCCCGGGTCGTCGACATCGGGCGTCCCATTGTCGACCGGATTGGCACAGCCGACGGTCCAGCTCGCAGCCGCGCCGTTCGTGAATACCAGCTGTACCAGCCGGTTGCGGCGAATCGCTTCGCCGCGCGCCAGTTGCAGTCCGTTCAGAACGGATTCGGCTGCCGTGCGCGTCTGCGTGTTGCCGATCCATACCGAGAACATCGGTGCCGCCTGCATGTACAGGATCGCGGCGATCGTCAGCACGACCGCGACCTCGATCAATGTCAGGCCGCGCTGCTTGCGCGTCAACATCGCGCTGCGCTTCATCGGGTCACCCACTTCGTGCCTGCGTCGGCGGGCAAGGCGCCCCAGTGGGCGGGGATTGCAGCGGTCGCGCGCACGTTCGCTTGATTGATCGTGTAGACGAAACCCGCCGTCGAGCCTGCGCCGGTAGCGGTTGCGGTGAACGCCTGCCCACCAGCGCCGATGACGCAAGCAACTGCAAAGTTGTCCAGATTGGCGGGCACGGCGGGGCCGCATGCGCCGGCATTCGCGTACGTGCGGTTGTCTTGATAGAACTGTTCCATGCGCACGCGGTATTCAGCCAGCGCGTTTCCGGCCTCGACCAGATTTCCGCGCGTCACATAGCGCGAGTAGTTCGGTATTCCGATAGCCGCCAGAATGCCGAGCACGGCCATGACGACCATCGCCTCAATCAGCGTGAAGCCAAACTGCATTCGTTTTTTCATGGCGCTAACGCTCCTGTGCTCAACTGGGTAACGACGCCTCGCAGCGGTTCTTGAATTGGAGGGATGTACGATCCCGCCAGACCGACGAGCGGCTCGATCCGAACCGATGAACGCGCACTCGTGGGAAGAATTCCCGACCAGTTCATTTGATCCTTCGAAATGACCGCGTTTCTTCAATGACTGCAGATTCGAAATGAGTGAACTGACGCTGACATCGGTGCAGCGCCGCACACTGAAGGCACGCGCACATGCATTGAGGCCGGTCGTACTGCTCGGTGCGGCGGGTCTCACGGACGCTGTCCTGCGCGAAATAGACCGTGCGCTCGCGGCGCACGAGCTCGTCAAGATCAGGGTTCCGGACGATGACCGCGAGACGCGCGCACAAATCTTCACTAAAGCGGCCGAAACACTTTCGGCCGCAAAAGTTCAGTCAATCGGAAAGATGATTGTGCTGTTCAGACCGCAGCCTGAAAGCGACGATAAGCAGGAGGGCGGCGCTCTATTGG
>JBGTEW010000442.1:0-12775 GCA_041747615.1 Burkholderiaceae bacterium
GCGCGGGCTTGCGCTCAAGGTCGCGCCTGTCCGTGGGTGATCCGCTCGACTGCATGGTGTCTTGCGCGTCTGCCGCGACCGGGTAGACCCGCATGCTAGCCGTGAGCCGGCCCGGGCAGCAATCGCCGGCTGTCGGCGGACCCCGCCATTGGGCGTCACGCTAATCCGTAAAGACGATGCAGCGCTACTGCAACCGGACGCTGTCCTTCGCAACCCTGCGCCCAGGCGCCGTGCTCCCAACCTCGCCAGCGAACTGGTAGCGATTCTTGCCGGCCGCCTTGGCCACGTACATCGCATTGTCGGCCGACGACAGCAGCGAATCGAAGTCGTGGCCATCGGCCGGGAACAGCGCAATGCCGACGCTCGCGTGCATACGCACGGTCCGGCCGGGCACATCGACGTTTTCACTGGCGGCAGCGATCAACTTCTCGGCCACCACCACCGCAATCGACGGCTCGTCGATCTCGGGCAGCAACACGACGAATTCGTCGCCGCCGGTCCGCGCGACCACGTCATAGTCGCGCAGGACACTCGACAGCCGTTGCGCCACGCGTCGCAGCAATGCATCGCCGTACGCATGACCGAACAGATCGTTGACCTCCTTGAAGCCGTCGAGATCGAGCACCAGAACGGCCGCCATGCGCCTTTGCCGCAGCGCTACCGACAAAAGGCGGCGCGCATGCTCGACCAGCAGCCGGCGATTCGGCAATCCGGTCAGTTCGTCATGGTTGGCCTGATGCCAGGCAATCTCTTCTCGCTTCTTCAGTGCAGAGATATCGGTCAGCACCAGGATGCGCGAGTTCGCTTCCCCCGCTTGGCGCGACGTCAGCTGGCACCAAACCGTGCGCCCGTCCTGCGCACGCAGCATCACTTCGTGGATCGCCGCGTCGCCTTTGACGCCCGCCGCGCTGGTGCCGTGTTCGATCGTTTCCCAGTCGTCGCGATTGGCCAGAATCTCCCCGACCGGCTGGCCGATCAACGCCTCGCGCGAAACTCCCAGCATCCGAGCCAGTGCGCCGTTCGGACCCTCGATCCGTCCACGCCGAACGAATGCGATTCCCTCGCCGGCGGCGTCGAACACCGCCTGCTGATTGCGCAGCGCGATGTTCAGCTCGCGCTCGCGCTGCTTCAGCCCGGTAATATCGCTGCAGATGCCGGTCACTGATTCGATCACGCCGGCTTCATTCAGCATCGGCAGCGCACTGATGTTTACGTATAGCGGCTCCGCACGCTTGGTGCGCTGTACGGCTTCCATGTCGAACACCGGCCTGCCGTGCATTACCGGCGAGAAGCGTCGCAGAAACTCGCGCCGCGTGAATTCCGGTGCATTGAAATCCCACACGAAGCGGCCGATCATTTCGCGCGGCTCATAGCCGTATAGATCGCGGCACGCACGATCGGACACGAAGGTCAGGCGGGCGTTGCGGTCGCAGATCCAGATCAGAGATGGAGACGCCTCGACCAGCGCCCGGTAACGGCGTTCGCTTTCGGTCAGTTTGTACTGCGCGATCCGACGCTCGGTGTCATCGACAATCGAGAACACGAGCCGAGTGGTGCGGCCATCGCTTCCGCGCAGCGATTCGCCGCGCAGCACGACCCAGACATAGCTGCCGTCGGCACGCTGCATTCTGCATTCTTCGCGCAGTGCCGCGCCGTGCTCGATGTGCCGCCGCCGGGCCATCCGCACGCGGTCCCGGTCGTCCGGATGCAACGATTCCGAGAACTTGTACGACTGCATGAACGATTCGCGGTCGGCATAGCCGAGGATCTGGAAATAGCGGGGAGAGAACGATCGCTCGCCGGTCAGGACGTTGGTATCCGCCACGCCGGCGTCGATCGCGTCCAGTGCCATGCGCAGCTGCTCACGGTTGCGGTTCAACTCAACGTTGGCTTGTTCCTGCGCCCGTGCCGACGTACTGGCGCGGGTGCGCATGGCCACGTTGTTCGACAGCGCCCTGCGCAGCAGAACGAAACCAGTGGCGGCACCGATCAGCGTGAGTGCCCACGACAGAATAGTGATTTCGATCAGAGGCAGGTCGTGTGACATCAAAAACAACAGCTGCGCGAAAGCGAGCGGAATCGCACACGCCACCCACGGCATGCCTGCAGGTGCGAATGCCAGCAACGTGCCCAGCAACACGGCCATCGTCAAAACGAACTGCAGCACTGCGCCCGCTGCGTTGGCAGCCGGCAATAGCACGAGCGACAGCGCCCACGTTGTACCTTCGAGTGCCGCAAGTGCTGAATACACGTCCGCCGAGCGCGGCATCCGGTTCGAATGCGACGACATCCAGTTCGACAGGTGCTGGCAATACCAGGCGCGAGTGACGACGACGGCTGCCAGGGCCGACCACCAGACCAGCGCGACAGGCAGGCGGTCTTCGCGCCACAGGATCAGCACGATCAGCAGACCGAAGGCCAGGTTGCCGAACCAGGTCGTGCGGCCCAGGTGGATCGACAGTTTGAACAGCTCGGCGGTAACGGCGGCTTTGGCCAATTGAGTCGTGGTTTTCAGGAGGCACTGATCGGCCGCACCATCCTTGCGCGGCTATACGGATAATCGACCCATGGACGCTTCGCTTGAACCGACAAATGCAGGGCAGATCAGGCCGAATCCGGACCAACCCATTTCGGAATAGCTGCTCGTGACTCTGTATAGAGGACGATTCGCGCCCTCGCCGACCGGCCCGTTGCATGCCGGATCGCTCGCTGCCGCCCTGGCGAGCTGGCTCGACGCGCGCGCGGCAGGGGGCGTCTGGATCGTTCGCATCGAAGACCTGGATCCGCCGCGCGCCATTCCGGGGGCCGCGACTGAAATTCTCGACACATTGGCGCGATTCGGGCTCGAATCCGACGAGCCGGTCGTGTTTCAAAGTACTTGCACCGCCTTGTACGGCACCGCATTCGCGCGCCTGCAGGCAGCCGGATTGATCTATGGCTGCGCATGCTCGCGCAAGGATGTCGATGAGGTGATCCATGCACAGGGGAGCTGGCCGGCGGGCGTTTATCCCGGCACCTGCGCCTCGGGTGTTACGGGCGACAAGCCGGTGCGCGCTTACCGTGTGCGCGTTCCGGACGAAACAATCTCCGTTGTCGATCGGGCAGCCGGCTCATATTCCCAGCAGCTGACGCGCGATGTCGGCGATTTCGTTTTAAAACGTGCCGACGGATTGTGGGCCTATCAGCTGGCAGTCGTCGTCGACGATGGCACGCAGAAGATTTCGGATGTGGTGCGCGGTGCAGATCTGCTCGACAACACCCCGCGACAGATCTTCCTGCAGCGTGTACTTGAACTGCAGACGCCGCGCTATCTGCACGTACCACTCGTCCGCAACAAGGCAGGCGACAAGCTATCGAAACAGTCGGGCGCGGCGGCGATCGACGCTTCACGTCCGATCGAGGAGTTGAAGCGCGCCGCGCGCCATCTCGGCCTGGGTACGGTCGCCGCTGCGACGGTTGATGGTTTCCTGCAGCAGGCGGTTGAGCGCTGGCGGGCGACTACGCCGGTTGCGGACCGTCATACCGCGGGATAAGCGCGGCGGGTGGCTGGTTGTTAGCGGGCTGCTAGCCTGCGCCCCGGACGGTTCGATTCAGGGAGACACGATGAAGAATTGGCTTAGGGGCGTGGTGCTGATGTCTGCTCTTGGACCCGCCTTTGCTCAAAGCGGCACGTACAGCGCCCGGATGCTGACGCCGGAAACGGCGCTGAAGGCCACGCGCGCTGCGCTCGAAGATTGCCGCAAACGCGGCTACCAGGTCGCGGTAGCCGTAGTCGATCGGTCGGGGATTGCCCAAACAATGCTGCGCGACCGGTTTGCCGGCCCACACACGGTGGATACCGCGATCAACAAGGGGTATACCGCGATCAGCTTTCGAACCGACACGCTGGAACTGGCCAAGCAGACGCAGTCCGGAATGCCGAGCTCGGGAGTGCGAGCGATTCCGAGTGTGATTGCGATCGGCGGTGGCGTACTGATCCAGGCAGGCGGCGCGACGCTCGGCGCCATCGGGGTTTCAGGCGCACCGGGCGGCGACGCCGATGATGCATGCTCGAGAGCGGGCATCGCCGCGATTCGCGACGAGATCGAATTCTGACGTTGCATTGACCTCCGCGCGGCTCACCGCTTCCACCGCATCGCTGCTCGTTGCGCCGCCGCTCTTCTGGGCTGGCAATGCAGTGCTCGCACGCGCGCTCGTCGGCGAGTTTCCCCCGCTCGCGTTGTCATTCTGGCGCTGGGCACTGGCGTTTGCAGTGCTGGCGCCGTTTGCCGCCCGATCGGTCTGGCAGCACTGGGCGGTGATTCGTGAACACTTCTGGCTGCTGCTATGGACCAGCCTGCTCGGCGTCGGCTGCTACAACTCGCTGCAGTATCTGGCGCTGCAAACGTCCACGGCGGTCAATACGACGTTGATCGGCGCATCGGGACCGATCATTACGCTGCTGGTCGGCGCTGCATTCTTCTCTTCGCGTGTCGCGCGCCGCCGATGGCTCGGCGCTGCCGTGTCGCTCGCCGGCGTTTTGTGGGTCATCGCGCGTGGCGATCTGGCCAATCTGCTGCAGCTGCAGTTTGCGATCGGTGATCTGATCATGCTGATCGCGACGCTGGCCTGGAGCCTGTACACCTGGCTGCTGATGAAACAGCGTCCGCCGTTGCCGCTGACCGCGTTCCTCGCCGTTCAGATCGCGCTGGGCGCGCTGATGATCCTGCCGTTTTATCTGCTCGAGTGGACGATCACGCGCCACACGCCGGCGGCAACGCCGGCCAATCTTGCTGCGCTCGCCTATGTCGTGTTGCTGCCTTCGCTGGCCGCGTATTACTGCTGGGATCGGGGGGTGGCGCGCGCCGGCGCCGTCTTGCCCATGTACTTTACAAACCTGACGCCGGTGTTCGCCGCGCTTTTCTCATCGTTCTGGCTCGACGATCCGATCGCTATTTATCACCTTGTCGGCGGTGCTCTGATACTTGTCGGAATACACCTGGCCACCGAGCGCAGAACATAGCCTCGCTACAATTCATCACGATGCGAAACGATCAGGTGGTCACCGTTCGCCGCGCCGATTACCGGCCGCCGGATTTTCTGCTCGACAATGTGGTGCTCGAGTTCGACCTTGACCCGGCGCTGACGTATGTCACCGCAACGCTCGACGTGCGCCGCAACCCGGTGGTCGGCGGCGCAGCCCCGCTGCAGCTCGATGGTGAGGATCTGGACCTTGCGCTGGTTGCCATCAATGGGCGCGCGCTGCCTGTCGGCGCCTATAAACTGCACGAAGACGGCCTGACGTTGCGCCCGCCTTCGGATCGATTCACGCTGAAAACGATCGTGCGCATCAAGCCATCAGCTAACAGCGAGCTGATGGGACTGTTCGTATCCAACGGCAGCTTCTTTAGTCAGTGCGAGGCGGAAGGCTTCCGTCGCATCACGTTTTTCCCCGACCGGCCCGACGTGATGACAATTTATCGCGTGACCTTGCGCGCCGATAAATCGCGCTATCCGGTGCTGCTTGCCAACGGCAACCTGATCGACCAGGGAGATCTGGCGCAGGGCAGGCATTACGCGATCTGGGACGACCCTTTCGCCAAGCCAAGTTATCTGTTCGCGATCGTTGCCGGCGACTTTGCAGTAAACGAGGAGCGTTTCATGCGAACCAGCGGGCGCGAGGCGCTGCTGCAGATCTACGTCGAGCGCGGCAACCTGGACAAGACGCAGCATGCGATGGCGAGCCTGAAGCGGGCGATTGCATGGGACGAGCGCCGCTATGGGCTCGAGCTCGACCTCGACCGCTTCATGATCGTCGCGTCGAATGATTTCAATATGGCGGCGATGGAGAACAAGGGTCTGAACGTCTTCAACGCGAAATACGTTCTGGCGAGTCCGATGGTGGCAACCGACGACGATTACACGAACATCGAATCGATCGTCGCGCATGAATATTTTCACAACTGGACCGGCAATCGGGTCACGTGCCGCGACTGGTTTCAACTCAGCCTGAAGGAAGGGCTGACCGTGTTTCGCGATCAGGAATTTTCGGCCGATGTTCTGGGTGACGCGAGCAGCCGTGCAATCAAGCGGATCGAAGATGTGCGTTCGCTGCGCTCGATGCAGTTTCCCGAAGATGACGGCCCGATGGCGCACCCGGTGCGCCCCGACAACTACCAGGAAATCAGCAACTTTTACACCGCTACGGTTTATGAAAAGGGTGCGGAACTGGTGCGCATGCTGCAGACGCTGGTGGGTATTGACGCCTTTCGGCGAGGCATCAATCTTTACTTCAAGCGGCACGATGGCCAGGCTGTCACCTGTGATGATTTTGTCGCTGCGATCGCGGATGCCAGCTCGCGCGATCTAACGCAATTTAAGCGCTGGTATGCGCAGGCAGGTACGCCGCGGGTGGCGGTCGAATCCCGCTACGACGCCGACTCGAGAGCGTTCGAGCTCACGCTGAGTCAGTCGGCGCCGCCGACGCCGGGGCAACCGCGCAAAGAGCCTTTTCACATTCCTTTTGCCGTCAGTCTGGTCGCCGGCGACGGGCGCGATATGCCGCTGCAGATGGAGGGTGAGCCGCATGCTACCTCTGCTACCCGGGTGTTCGACCTGACGCAGGGGAAGCAGACCTTTCGCTTCGTCAACGTGGGCGAGCGGCCGGTGCCGTCGCTGCTGCGCAATTTTTCCGCGCCGGTGATCGTCGACTACCGCTACACGGACGCCGAACTCGCATTTCTGTCTTCGCACGATTCGGACCCGTTCAACCGGTGGGAAGCCGGTCAGCGTCTGGCTATCGCGCGGCTGATGTCGCTGACCGATGCCGTCGAAGCCGGTGCGCCGCTTGGCCTTGACGATTCGCTTGTCAATGCGTTCCGCGCCACGCTGCTCGATACGACGCTGTCGCCCGCGTTTAAGGCACAGGCGCTGTTGCTGCCCGCCGAAAGCTTTATCGGCGAGCAGCGCAGCGTGATCGATCCGGAGGCGATTCGCACCGCGCGGCGCTATGCAATGCGCGAACTCGGTCAACGGCTGGCCGGCGACTGGCAGGCCATCTATTCGGCAATGCAGGTCAGCGGCGATTATTCGCCGGACTCGAATTCAGCCGGCAAGCGCGCACTGCGCAACCTGGCGTTGACCTATCTGGCCGAAGGCGGGCTCGAGGGCGCGCTTGACCTCGCGCGCGATCAGCTGGTCGCCTCAACCAATATGACCGACGCGCAAGGTGCGCTGTCGGTCATCGTCAACAGTGCGTCTGCACTGAAGGCCGAGGCGCTGATTCAGCTGGCACGCATCTGGAGCGGGGAGCCGCTGCTGATGAACAAATGGTTCCAGCTGCAGGCCACTGCTGTTGCGCATCCCGGCGAGCCGCCGGTGGTCGAGCGCGTCCGTGTGCTGACTCGCCATCCGAATTTTTCGCTATCGAATCCGAACAACGTGTATGCGTTGATTCGTTCTTTCTGCGTCGCCAACGAAGCGGAGTTCCATCGGCGTGGGGCGGGTGGATACGCATTCTGGGTCGAGCAGGTGCTGGTGCTCGACGAAACAAACCCGACACTCGCGGCACGCATCACGCGCGCGCTCGATCGGTGGCGCAAATTCACGCAGGACCGGCAAGCGGCGATGCGCGCGGCACTGGAACAAGTTGCGCAGCGGCCGGGGCTGTCACGCGACGTCTCCGAGATCGTCAGCAAGTCGCTCGCTGATTGACGAACGCCAGTGATGAAGCTCACGCTGACACATTATTTGATCCGCTGCGAGCGCGAGCATGGCATCGATTCGAATCTGCGGTTGTTGCTGGAAACGGTCGCGCGCGCCTGCAAGACGATCAGTCATGCCGTCGGCAAGGGCGCACTGGGCAATGTGCTCGGGGGCGCGGGCACCAGCAACGTTCAGGGAGAAGCGCAAAAGAAGCTCGACGTGTTGTCGAACGAGATACTGGTCGAAGCCAGCTGCTGGGGCGGTTGTCTTGCCGGCATGGCGTCCGAAGAGATGGATGGACCCTTGGGTATACCGGTCGCGTATCCGCGCGGCAAATACCTGCTGCTGTTCGATCCGCTCGATGGCTCGAGCAACATCGACGTCAACGTTTCGATCGGCACCATTTTCTCGGTGCTCCCCAGCCCGTCGAGCGACGAAGACGCGGGCGAGGCCGCTTTTCTGCAGGCAGGCACACGGCAGATGTGCGCCGGGTACACCGTTTACGGCCCGCAGACTCTGCTGGTGCTATCGGTCGGCCACGGCGTGCAGGTGTTCACGCTTGATCGCGATACCGGATCGTTCCTGCTGACGCAGTCGAACGTGCGGATTCCGACCGACACCCGCGAGTTCGCGATCAACATGTCGAACGTGCGGCATTGGGAAGCGCCGGTCAGGCGTTACATCGATGAGCTGCTCGCCGGCAGGAGCGGGCCGCTGGGCATGGACTTCAACATGCGCTGGGTCGCGTCGATGGTCGCCGATGTGCATCGGATCATGACGCGCGGCGGCATTTTCATGTATCCGCGCGATGCACGCGAAGGATATGGATCCGGGCGCTTGCGCCTGATGTACGAGGGCAATCCGATGGCATTTCTGGTCGAACAGGCTGGCGGTGCCGCCACCGACGGCCAGCGTCGCATTCTCGATATCGAGCCCCAGAAACTCCACCAGCGGGTGGCGGTGTTTCTAGGCTCGAGCACCGAAGTCGAACGCGTTACGCGCTATCACCGGTAACGCCTGGTTCATCCCATCATCCGGGCACCAGCACCGTCGATCCCACCGTCTTGCGCGCCGCCAGATCTTCGTGCGCCTGTGCCGCATCCGCCAATGGATAGTGCTGCTCGATCTCGACCTTGATTTTGCCCCGCTGCATCAGGTCGAACAGTTCCGCCGAGGATTCTTCAAGCCGCGAGCGCGGCACGACGTGAGTTGCCAGCGTCGGCCGAGTGACGAACAGCGATCCTTTTTGCGCAAGGATGCCGAGGTTGACACCGGTCACAGCACCGGACGCATTGCCGAAGCTCACCATCAACCCACGCGGCTGCAGGCAGTCGAGCGACCCTTCCCACGTGCTCTTGCCGACGCCGTCATACACGACCGGAACTTTGGCACCGTTCGTCAGCGCCATCAGCTTCTCGGCGAAGTTTTCTTTCGAGTAATCGATCGTCTGCCAGGCGCCGTACTTCTTCGCGAGGGCGGCCTTCTCGGGCGAGCTGACGGTCCCGATCAGCCGTACGCCGAGAGCGCGCGCCCATTGGCAGGCGATCAGGCCAACGCCACCGGCGGCAGCGTGAAACAGGATCGTCTCGTTGCCCTGCAATCGATACGTCTGGCGGAACAGATACTGCACCGTCAGCCCCTTCAGCATCACTGCCGCGCCCTGCTCGAAACTGATCGCCTTTGGCAGCGTCACGACGGTCGCCGCCGGCATCGTGCGCAGTTCGGCATAGGCACCGATCGGACCCTGCGGATAAGCGACGCGGTCGCCCTCCCTTAGCACCTTTACGTCCGCACCGACCGCTTCGACGACACCCGCTCCCTCAAAGCCGAGGCCATGCGGCAGGGTGTTCGGATACAAACCGGTCCGGAAGTAGATATCGATGAAATTAAGCCCGATCGCATGCTGCCGGATCCTCACTTCGCCGGCCCCAGGCTCCGGCACGTCCGCTTCAACGAGCTCAATCACTTCAGGGCCGCCGTGCGAGCGGATCAAGATCGATTTCGACTTCATGGTTCCTCCTTCGGTATCGGCGACTTGGCTTGCGCGCCATGACGCGTCAGCACATAGATTCCTGACAAGACGAGCGCGGTGCCTGCAAGCTGCCACGCCGTAATGGGTTCCCCCAGAAAAATGTACGCGAGTCCAATCGTCGCCACCGGGCCAATCATCGACGCGACCGATGCGCGGCTCGCGCCGACCCGTTCGATAGCGAGCATAGTGGCAAACACAGGCAGAACGGTGCACAGCAGCGCGTTTAGCAGCGACAGCCAGTAGACCGGCACCGGCTGTTGCAGCGACGATAGCGGATTGAGCACGACGAACTGGACAAATATCGCCACTGTCGAGACGCACATCGCGTACGCAGTCAACCTGATCGCACCGATACGGTGCACGAGCTCGCCGGACATCACGTAGTACGTGGCGTATGTCACCGCGCTGCCGAACACAAGCGCCGATCCCAGCAGGACTTGCCCACCCTGCGCACCGATGTCGTGCAGGAACACGAGCATGATGCCGGCATACGCGATCCCCAGTGCTGCCCATTCGTAGCGACCGATGCGTTTCTTCAGAGCAATCGCCGACATCAGTACGACCAGCGTGGGAGTGAGATACAGGATCAGCCTCTCCAGCGCAGCCGTGACGTATTGCAGGCCCAGAAAATCCAGGTAGCTGGATGCGTAGTAGCCGATGACTCCGATCGTGATCAATCGGAGGTGGTCGTTACGCGTCAGTTTCTGTGCGCCGCGCGATGACCAGACAAGCGCCGCGATAAAAAAGGGCACCGCAAACGCCATCCGCAGCGCGATCAGCGTCGCCGCGTCCACTCCGTAGCGATAGGCAAGCTTGACGACGATCGCCTTAGCGGAAAACAGCACGCTGCCTGCCATGGCCAGCGCCACGCCCGCAAAGAAGACCCGTCGCTCAGCCGATTGCACCGCTCGATTCTATTGGACCCTCCGGTCGTACTGATTGAACAAGCCGCGCAAGTGATTGCTATCGTTCGCCGCGACCATCACTGGTAACTGAAGATGAAACGCGTCGGTCCTCTTGTTTGTGCAGCCTTCACCGCTGTGATGCTCGCATCGTGCCGTCCGTCGAATTCCGATCAGGCAGCGCTGACGGCGTGTCGTATTTCCGGTGTCGAGCGCGAGGTCAAGTGCGGCATCGTACGCATGCCAGAAGTTCCGGAAGCACCTTCGGGCCGGATGATCGAGGTCCACTATGCGGTGATTCCTGCGGTCGCGCGCAACAAGCAGCCCGATCCGATCTTCGTCTTCGCCGGCGGGCCGGGACAGGCGGCCACCAGGGTTGCGCGGCAGGTGATGCCGGTGCTGGCCGAGCTGAACGCGCGTCGAGACATTGTTCTGATCGATCAGCGCGGAACCGGACGCTCGAACCCCCTCGAATGCGACGTCGATCAGACTTCGCTCAGAGCGGCGTTCGAGCCTGCGCAGCAGATCGCTCGGCTCGGTCCGTGCCTGAAGTCGCTTGCTGCTGACACGCGTCAGTATGCAACGTGGATCGCGGTGCGCGATTTTGAAGCCGTACGCGCACAGCTGGGCGCAGAGAAAGTCAATCTGTGGGGCGGCTCGTACGGTACGCGCGCCGCGCTTGAGTACATGCGCCAGTATCCGCAGCGCGTTCGCACGGCCGTGCTCGACGGCGTCGCTCCGCCCGACATGGTGCTACCGATCTCGTTCTCGATCGATGCCGATGCAGCGTTGAAGTCGCTCGGCGAAACGTGTGCGCGTGATTACCAGTGCCGCACCCAGTATCCGGATTTCGATCAGCGTATCTCGATGCTGCTGAAGCATGCCGAGAACGGAATCGACATTCGCGTGCCGCATCCGCTGACCGGCGACGCCGAATCGGTGACGCTCGACCGCAAGACGCTGGCATCGCTGCTGCGGGTGCCGCTGTATGTGCCCCAGCTCGCCTCCGTGCTTCCGTTTGCGCTGGCCGAAGCACGCGATGGCGATTTCACGGCATTGGTCGCGATGAGCGCCGCACTCAGCAGCGGCATCAGCGAGAACTTTGCAGCCGGCATGCACTACGCGATTATCTGCGCCGAAGACGTGCCCCGCATCGATGCCGCAGCGCAGGCGCAGGCAGGCGCAACGCGATTCGGTGCTGCATTTGCGGATCTGTATCAGCAGGCGTGCCGCGTGGTGCCGTCGCGTCCCGTTCCGCCGGAGTTCTACTCGGTGCCCGCATCGACGGTACCGGTGCTGATCTTCTCAGGCGGGCTCGACCCGGCGACGCCGCCGCGTCATGGTGAATCGGTCGCCCGCCGGCTCGGCAATGCCAAGCACATCGTGGCACCAAACCTCGGACACGGCATCAGCGCGCAGGCGTGTGCGCCGCAGCTGGTGTCGCGTTTCGTGCGCGACGCGGCGTTCGATGCTCTCGACGGCGAATGTCTGGGGCGCATCCCGGCGCCCAGTTTCTTTACCGCCATCGATCCGGCTGCCGCACCGGGAGCCAGGCAGTGATCGAGACCCGCAACCTTGCAAAATCGTTCGACGGCAGGGAAGACGGCAAGCGCGTGCGCGTGACCGCGGTCGAAGACGTGTCATTTGTAGCGAACGATGGTCGCATCACAGCGCTGCTCGGACCGAACGGCGCAGGCAAGACCACCACGCTGCGCATCATCGGCACGCTGGTGCGTGCCGATCGCGGCAAAGCCCGGGTTGGCGATATCGATGTGCAGACGGACACGCGCGCAGTGCGCGCACAGCTGGGGGTGTTATCGGACTCGCGCGGACTTTATGCAAGGCTGACTGCGCGCGAGAACATCGACGACTACGCCCAATTGCGCAACGTGCCGCCGCAAGCCAGCCACCAGCGGCTGGCGATGCTGTCCGAGCTGCTCGACATGGGGTCGCTGCTGGAGCGCCGCATCGACGGATTCTCGACCGGTGAACGTATGAAAGTGGCGCTGGCGAGGGCGCTGATCCATGACCCGCACCACCTGATACTCGACGAACCAACCAACGGCCTCGACGTCGTTTCGACTCGCGCGCTGCGGCGGCTCCTGATGCACCAGCGCGACGCCGGCAAGTGCCTGATCATCTCGTCGCACATCATGCA
>JBGTEW010000443.1:0-19595 GCA_041747615.1 Burkholderiaceae bacterium
ATACCAGTGCGGCTTGATAGAGCAGCACAGCCAGCAGCAGCACAGTGAACGCGATCTGCGGCCACACGAGCCATTGCGCGTCGAACGCCCACAGCGCGAGAGCCAGGGCGGCAAGCACAGCCAGTTGAAGCCGCGGAAAATCCCAGATCCTGACCCACCACGCCTTGGCGCGCGTCAGCGATAGCAGTGTGACAACTATTACGGCGCCGCCGATCGTCAGCGCGATGATGCCCAGCATGCGGAGCGCCGATACAAAAAGGGGAATTGGCTCCTCGACCAGGGCTCGAACCTGGGACCTGCGGATTAACAGTCCGTCGCTCTACCGACTGAGCTATCGAGGAACAAAGAGCGCCGAATTATATGCGAGGCATGCTTCCTTCTACCTCTCGCAAGGGTACCGCGGGTGAGGGCATCTGCAGCACTATGGCGATCGCCCCCGCCACGTAATCGACGTTCTTCGTATTCAGTGCGGCGACGCAAATACGTCCGGTGCTGACCGCATAGACGCCGAACTCCGCGCGCAACCGCTCGACCTGGCCGGCGGTCAATCCGCTGTACGAAAACATGCCGCTTTGTCGCTGTATGAACGAGAAGTCCTGCGCGGCCCGGTGAGCCTGCAGACGATCGACCAATGCCGAGCGCATCCGTCGAATACGTTCACGCATTTCGCTGAGCTCCTGTAGCCACGACTCCCGCAACTCGGGTGTTGTCAGCACCATTTTCACGACCATTCCGCCATGGGTCGGTGGCGTCGAATAGTTGGCCCGAATCACTCGCTTCAACTGGCTCAGCACGCGCGCCGATTCGTCCTTGCTCGCATCGACGATGGTCAACGCGCCCACTCTCTCGCCATAAAAAGAGAAACTCTTCGAGAACGAGCTAGCGATCAGAAATGGCATGCCCGACTGGGCGAACAGGCGAACCACGGCGCCGTCCTCGTCGATGCCGCGGCCGAAGCCCTGGTAGGCGATATCGAGAAACGGCACCAGCTCGCGCTCGCGCAGCACGGGCACTACTGCTCGCCACTGCTCAGCGGTGAGATCGACGCCGGTCGGGTTGTGGCAACACGCATGCAGGACAACGATCGAGCGCGGCGGCAACGTATGCAGAAAATCGAGCATCGCGTCGAACTGGATGCCACGCGTGCTCGGGTCGTAGTACGGATATGACACGACACGGAACCCGGCGCTCTCGAAAACCGCCCGGTGGTTTTCCCAGGTGGGATCGCTGATCGCAACGCTGGCATCCGGCAGCACTTTCCGCAGCAGATCGGCGCCGATCTTCAGCGCACCGGTGCCGCCGAGCGACTGCGCAGTAATCACGCGGCCGTCGGCGATCAACGGCGACTCGTCACCGAGCAGCAGCTTCTGCACAGCGGCGTCGTAGATGGCGATGCCGTCGATCGGCAGGTAGCCGCGAGGCGGCGAGGAGTCTGCCAGTCGTCGCTCCGCCTCGGCCACAGCGTTGAGCACCGGAATCCTGCCTTCATCGGTCAGGTAGACGCCAACGCCCAGATTGACCTTGGATGGATGTGGGTCCTGGTTGAACGCGTCTGTCAGCCCGAGAATCGGGTCGCGCGGTGCCAGCTGGACGCCGGCGAAGAGCGATGTGTCCGAGCGCGTCTGGGGAATCGTTGCGGTTTGCACTGGCGTTTATCCGTTAAATCAAAACGTTAGCACACGAGTTTCGCGTGTATTGCGCTCGCAGCATAAGGGCTGCTGGCGCCAGTTTGACAGGCGTGCTGCCGCCGCTGGTGTACTTAAGGATCTTTTCCATAATCGCGCATAAGGCATTGATTAACTTTACGAAAAGTTCACCGCGGCATTGCGAAGTACTAGGCTTTTTCTGTACCAACTGCTAGCATTCGCCTAGATCGAACCACTATTGCACTGCAGAAGACCGTGGTCGTTACGTATCCTAATTCACCGTTCCAGCTGCACCAGCCGTTTGCGCCGGCAGGCGATCAGCCCGGGGCGATTGCACGCCTGACTGAAGGGTTGGCTGACGGTTTGGCGTTTCAAACGCTGCTCGGTGTGACGGGTTCCGGCAAAACTTACACGATGGCGAACGTGATCGCGCAGGTCGGATGCCCAACGCTCGTGCTCGCGCCGAATAAAACATTGGCCGCGCAGTTGTATTCGGAGATGCGTGAGTTCTTTCCTAACAACGCGATCGAGTACTTCGTTTCATATTACGACTACTACCAGCCCGAGGCGTACGTTCCTTCGCGTGATTTGTATATCGAGAAGGACAGCAGTATCAATGAGCACATCGAGCAGATGCGGTTGTCTGCCACCAAGTCGCTGCTCGAACGGCGCGATGTGGTGATCGTGGCCACGGTGTCGGCCATCTACGGCATCGGCAATCCGTCGGACTATCACTCGATGGTGCTGACGCTTCGGCACAACGATCGCCTGAGCCAGCGCGACATCATCGTCCGCCTGGCGCAGATGCAATACAAGCGCAGCGAGATGGAGTTCACCCGCGGCACGTTCCGCGTGCGCGGTGACACGATCGATATCTTCCCAGCCGAGCATGCGGAGCTGGCCGTGCGCGTCGATCTGTACGATGACGAAGTCGATTCGATCCAGCTGTTCGATCCGCTGACGGGCCGAATTCGGCAGAAGGTTCCGCGGTTCACGGTGTATCCGTCGTCGCATTACGTCACCCCGCGCCAGAACGTGCTGCGCGCGATCGAGACCATCAAGCAGGAGCTTAAGGAGCGCCTCGAGCTTTTCGTTTCGCAGGGCAAGCTGGTCGAGGCGCAACGGCTCGAGCAGCGTACGCGCTTCGATCTCGAGATGATGAACGAGCTCGGTTTCTGCAAAGGCATCGAGAATTACACGCGCCATATTTCGGGCGCGATGCCGGGCGAACCGCCCCCGACTCTGGTCGACTACCTGCCGCCCGACGCACTGATGTTCATTGACGAATCGCATGTGACGATTCCGCAGCTGGGCGGCATGTACCGCGGCGACCGCGCACGCAAGGAAACGCTGGTCGAGTTCGGTTTCCGGCTGCCTTCGGCGCTCGACAACCGCCCGCTGCGCTTCGACGAGTTCGAACGCAAGATGCGCCGGTCGATCTTCGTTTCGGCGACGCCGGCAGTGTACGAGCACGAGCATTCATCGCAGGTGGTTGAACAGGTTGTGCGCCCCACGGGCCTGGTCGATCCGCAAATTCAGGTCCGGCCGGCCCGCAGCCAGGTCGACGATGTGCTGTCCGAGATCAAGCTGCGCACGAACCAGGGCGATCGAGTCCTTATCACGACGCTGACCAAGCGGATGGCGGAGGATTTGACCGAGTTCCTGTCCGAACACGGAATCAAGGTGCGCTATCTGCATTCGGACATCGACACCGTCGAACGGGTTGAAATCATTCGTGATTTGCGCGCCGGGGTCTTCGATGTGGTGGTGGGCATCAACCTGTTGCGCGAAGGGCTGGATCTTCCGGAAGTATCGCTGGTTGCCATCCTCGATGCCGACAAGGAGGGCTTCCTGCGATCCGAGCGGTCGCTGATCCAGACGATCGGGCGGGCGGCGCGCCACCTGAGCGGCATGGCAATCATGTATGCAGACCACGTGACCGACTCGATGCAGCGGGCGATCGATGAGACCGATCGGCGGCGAGAGAAGCAAGCGTTGTTCAACGTCGCGAACGGGATCACTCCGCGCAGCATCGTCAAGGATGTGCGCGAGATGATCGATGGCGTTTATGACGCGACAGCTTCACGCCAGGGCCTGAAGGCGGCTTCGGATGCCGCCGGGTACGAGGTCATGTCGGAAAAGCAGGTGGCGAAGGAGCTCAAGCGGCTCGAAAAGCTCATGTTCGAGCACGCCAGAAACCTGGAGTTCGAGAAAGCCGCCCGGGTGCGCGATCAGCTGGCGTTGTTGAAGGAGCAGGTGTTCGGATCAGGCGGGGCGACCAACGTGGTGCCACTGGTTCCGGGCGAAAGGGCGGCGTAGCGGCGGCGCCTTGTGAGGACCGCATCAGCCCTGATGTTGTAAATGAATGGTAATCGGCTCGAACTTTGCTAGTGGTGGCCTGTCTGCAGAATCGGACGAGTTCTGGAATGTGGGTGTAAGGGTTAACGGGGGCAGAAAGGCCTCTTAAGCAGGGCGGCAGCGCCGCCCATAGAAAAGGCGAATAGGTATGACAAAAGTTCTGTTTGTTTGCATGGGCAACGTCTGCCGCTCACCCATTGCGGAGGGTGTCTTTCGCAAAATGGTGCGCGACGCTGGCCTGGAGGACATCGTTCAGATTGCCTCGGCCGGCACGCACGCGTATCACGTGGGCGAGCCCCCCGACGTGCGGGGACAGCAGGCCGCTCGCAAACGCGGCTACGAATTGACCGACCTGCGCGCGCGCCAGATCACGCAGTCGGACTTTCATGAATATGACCTGATCCTGGCGATGGATTGGGAAAACCTGTCGCTGCTGCAGCAGCAGTGTCCGCGGCAGCAGAAGCACAAGCTGCATCTGTTGATGCGCTATGCGGGCGAGTTCGATGCGGCGACCGTGCCTGACCCGTACTACGGTGGGCCGGAGGGCTTCAGTACGGTGCTCGACTACGTCGAAGACGCGTGCCAGGGACTGCTCGAAGTCGTGCGCAAGCGCGCGACGATGTACGCGGCGGCCTAGCAACGGCAGATCCGGGAAAAGGGCGCCGCGTGACGGCGCCTTTTTTGTTTATGGCCCCTGCAGACGTTCTTGATTTCTGGTTCGGGGTGCGGGACGGCCCGGACTTCGGGACATCACGGCCGTTTTGGTTTACGAAGTCCGCCGCGACCGATGAGGTGATTCGCAGACGCTTTGCCAGTACCGTGGAGGCGGCGCTCAACGGGCAGATCGACCACTGGGCCGATACTCCGCGCGGTGCGCTGGCAGCGATCATCGTGCTCGATCAGTTCACCCGCAACATCTATCGCGAAACGGCGCGCTCTTTCGCGGGCGACTCGCAGGCACTCCGGCTTGCATCGCAGCTTGTCGATTGTGGCGACGACCGCCTGCTTGCCCTGGTCGAGCGCTGGTTCGTCTACCTGCCCTTTGAGCATTCGGAATTCCTGAACGACCAGCGCGAATCGGTACGGCTGGCGGAGCAGCTCGCACAAGACGGGCTGCCCGAGCCGCTGCCGTGGGCCATCAAGCACTTCGACGTCATCGAGCGCTTCGGCCGGTTTCCTCATAGAAACGCGATCCTCGGCCGCGAATCAACCCGGGAGGAAACCGAGTTCCTGAAAGAGCCGGGCTCGCGATTCTAGTAGCTCAGTCTTCGAGCTCCGCGCGCGCCTGTTCGACGTCGAGTTTCTCCATCGCGTCCATAGGTTCGCAAGAGGCCGCTTCGGCATACAACTCCTCAGCCTGCTTGAGCGCCTTCTTGCCTTCCAGCATTACCAGACCATTGGCGTACTCGATGCGGGCAATCGCCGAATCGGGATTCAGCTTCAGTGCGGTCTGATAATGCTTCAGAGCGAGATCTTTTTTCGCTCCGTACGTCAGCCCGCCGATCATGGCACCCACCTTGTCGATCACTTCGGCGTGATACGCACCCAGCGCGATGTGCGCATCCGCATGCTTGGGCGCGAGCTTGATCGTAGTCTCCAGTGCACTCTTGACCTTGCCGCCGATGCCTTGCGCCAGCGCCTTGGCGATCGAGATGCCCTGCGCGTAGCGGCCGAGCGCGTACGCCTGCCAGTAGTGCGCGTTTGCGCTTTTCGGCTGGTCGCGCTGTGCCCGCTCCGCACGGGCGGCGACCTCTTCGAACAACTCGAGCTTCGTCTTCTCGTTGGTCTCCAGATAGTTCGCGTATATCGCCTGCGCCTTGCTGGCAACGTTGACGCCTTCTGCGCCGGCCTTTGCGCCAAGCTCGGCCGCGGCCTGAAAATCGCCGACGTGAAACGCGATCCATGCATCGATGACGGCGTTGCTCTTGGGAAACGCTTCGGTGTCGCCCCGGTGCAGCCGTTCCCACGCCTTCTTCAGCGTTGCCGGTGTGTAGTGAAACTTCTTGTCGGGGTGCGGAAACTTCGCCCAGGCCTTTGCCATGTTGTTCTCCCTTAGTCGCTGATGTATTCCGCAGCCAGTTTCTCAAACAGTGCTCGCGAGTGTCCGGTCAGATAGGGTGCCGTCAGCGCCATTACCTGATAGCAACCACGCTGGAGTGCTGCGCCGACGACGGCTGGCTCGTTGACGCGGCGCGGATCGAGCACGTATGAGTAGGAAGGCCAGTAGGTGGCGACCACGACCATGTTCGTCGCCAGCGCTTCGATTTCGCGCGGATTGGCGCCGAGGTCGCCGGCGCTCCGAAGTCCCTCGCACAGGCGGCGCGCGACCTGCACCTTCTCGTGCAAAAGCTGCTTGAACTTGATCGCGAGCGTGCGGTTGTTCGCCAGCAGGTTGTTCAGGTCACGATAGAAGAAGCGGAACTTCCAGATCAGCTCGAACAGTAGATGCAGGAACAGCCAGGCATCCTCGACGTTCGCGTCGCGTCCGGTCGGTACCGCCAGCAGCTGGTCGATCTCGCGCTCGAACTGCTGGAAGATGCAGTTGATGATGTCGTCTTTGTTCTTGAAGTGGTAATACAGATTGCCGGGAGAGATCTTCATCTCCTCTGAGATCTGCGTCGTGTTGACGTTTGGCTCGCCGAAATCGTTGAAGAGCCGCAGTGCTACATCGAGGATGCGTTCGCGGGTGCGGCGCGGCGGCTTGCGTTCCATCGCGCAAGAATAGCGCGCCCGATGCCGGCCTCGTCAGGCGGCGGTCAGTCGCATCCAGCGTTCGAGATCGTCCAGTGTGTCCGTCAAAGTTTGTACCGATGAGACTCGCTGCGGCTCCCGGCGCTTGGCGAGACTGCTGACCAGGGTCAGAGA
This sequence comes from Burkholderiaceae bacterium, assembly GCA_041747615.1. Lineage (GTDB taxonomy): Bacteria > Pseudomonadota > Gammaproteobacteria > Burkholderiales > Burkholderiaceae_F > JACCZX01. Next base: position 6,870 of record JBGTEW010000443.1, read on the forward strand.
ATCATCGCGCAGCACGTCGTCGCGGATCGCGATGCCGTGTCGTGCCAGTATCGGCGCCAGCGTGCCCCTGCGCTGCCGAAGTTGTTTGCGGGTAATCTGGTAGGCGTGTTCAGTCAGGCGCCGGCGGCTCGAGTACGAGAACAGATTGGCGAAGAACATTTCGGAGTCGGTCCGGTCGGGCTCGAACAACACGAGGTCGGTCTGCGGGTACGCATCTCGGTACCGATCAAACCCGGCACTGAGGCGTGAATGGATGATCGATCGGAACGTTTGTGCGAGAACGACAGGCAAGCCGCCATCGACCAGTGCGTTGACCGGGCGCTTGCCGGCACGCCGTGCGTCGTACGGCACCAGCGGATTGACGCAGATCATCAGGTCGACACCTTTGTCGAGCGCGATCGAGGCATGCAGCGTCTTGCGCAGTGCGCCGTCGACGAAGTACCGATTGTCGATCGGTACCGGTGGATACAGGCCGGGCAATGCGGCAGACGCCTGGATCGCGCGCGAGATCGGCACATGATCCAGGCCTGCCGAGCCGAACACGGCGGGCTCGCCGGAATCGAGATCGGTGGCTACCAGGTAAAGCTTGCGCTTCAGCCGGCGAAAGTCGTTGCTGCGGCCGTCTTCGGAAAAGATCCGGCTCAGATACTCATCGACCTGACACATGCTGAAGAGGCCGGCGGGAATCGAGCGGCCCAGTCGGGCAATCGAAGCGCCCGAAACCGCACGGACGAGCAGCCGCGGCACGCTTGCAATGCGTTTCGCGTATTCGCCGAATGCCGGCCGCAACAGCATCGAAGGATCGAAGCGATCGCCTGACTTGTCGCCCTCGATGAAAAGGCGCGACATCTGGCGCGGCGTAAAGGCATTGGCCAGGCCGGCGGCAATGAAGCTACCGGCGCTGACACCGACGATCACATCGACGTCATTGAAATCGATCCCGTCGAGCGCTTCGGCCAGCGCAGCCAATGCGCCAATCTCGTAGATCGCGCCTAACGCACCGCCGCCGGCAAGAGCGAGTCCTACTCGCGGGCGGCTGCTCTGCTTAACCCGCCGCCTTTTTTGCACTCTTGGCGCGCTTCACCGTTGCCTTCCGCGCCGGCTTCGCGCGGGTCCGGGCCGCCACATTTTTGCTGAGCTCTTCGACGCGCTTCGTCAAGGCGCTGATCTCCCTGCTGGTCGGCACGTTCAGACGCCTCAGTGCACGTTCCACGCGTGCCTCGAACACGCCCTCGAGCTTGTCCCAGGTGCCGGTGGCCTGCTTTTGCAAATCCGCGGCGACCTGCGTGACCTTGCTCGTCACGCCGCTCATGCGGCCGGAGACTTCGCTGACCGTGTCTTCGGTAGCTTTCATCGTGCGCTTCTGCATCGAATCGCCTTCGCGCACCAGTGCCTTGAAGACCTTCTGGCCTTCTTCCTGCGCCTTGGCAAACGCGCCCAAACCCGCGAGCCATATTTCGTGCGCGGACTCCTTGATTGCTCCCGCGAGCTGGTTGTCTCCTCGCGACTTATCTGCCATCGCCTTCAACTTCTTGACCATGCGTTTGCTCCTTATCAGTGATGTTCGGCTCGCGCAGTTTAAGAGTGAGCGGTGCATGCAAACAATGCATGATGTAGAACTGCGGCTCTAGTGCGGCGCTAAACTGCCGCGGCCATCCAGAAAAAACATGCTGCGGAGACACTCGATGACCTACTTCGTCACCGGCGCCACGGGCTTCATCGGCAAGCGCCTCGTCAAGAAACTGCTCGCGCGACGCGGGGCGATCGTCTACTTCCTGATCAGGCAGGAGAGTCGAGACAAGGTACCGGAACTGCTCGACTACTGGGCGACCGACGACACTCGGGCGGTGCCGATTGTCGGCGATCTGGTCAAGCCGCGGCTCGGAGTTTCGAAGGCTGATCTGAGAAAGCTCTCCGGGAAGGTCGAGCACTTCTTTCATCTGGCGGCGGTGTACGACCTGAAGGCGGACGCCGAAGCACAGGTCGCGATCAACATCGAAGGCACGAAGAACGCGGTAGCGCTGGCCAATGAAATCGACGCCGGAATTTTTCAGCACGTGTCGTCGATCGCCGCGGCCGGCATGTACGAAGGCGTCTTTCGCGAGGACATGTTCGAGGAGGCAGAAGGGCTCGATCACCCGTATTTCTCCACCAAGCACGAATCCGAGAAGATTGTGCGGGCCGAGGCGCAGATGCCGTGGCGCGTTTACCGGCCCGGCCTGGTCGTCGGCGACAGCCGGACGGGTGAGATGGACAAGATCGACGGCCCGTACTACTTCTTCAAGCTGATCCAGAAGATGCGCAAGCTGCTGCCGCCGTGGATGCCGATGGTGGGGCTCGAGGGCGGGCGCATCAATATCGTGCCGGTCGATTTCGTGGTCGACGCGATCGACCATATCGCGCATAAGAAGGGCCTCGATGGCCAGGCGTTTCACTTGGTCGACCCGACGCCGTACCGGGTCGGCGACATCCTGAACATCTTTGCGCGCGCCGCGCATGCGCCTCAGTTTTCGCTGCGCATCAATGCGGCATTGCTCGGCTTCGTTCCGAGCAGCGTGAAGAAAGGCTTGCTTGCACTGACCCCGGTGCGCCGCATTCGCAATGCGGTGATGAAGGATCTCGGCCTGCCGGACGACATCCTCACGTTCGTCAACTACCCGACGCGGTTCGATGCGCGCGAAACCACGGCGGCTCTTAAGGGCAGCGGCATCAGCGTGCCGCGGCTCGACGACTATGCCTACCGGCTGTGGGATTACTGGGAGCGCCATCTCGATCCCGACCTTTTCATCGATCGCACACTGCGCGGCCAGGTACGTGGCAAGGTCGTGCTGGTGACCGGCGGCTCGTCAGGGATCGGACTGGCTGCGGCGCATAAGCTGGCGCAGGCCGGTGCAGTCACCGTCATTGTCGGGAGGGAGCAGGAAAAGCTGGACGCCGCGCGCAAGGAGATCGAGGCCGCGCTCAATGAAAACCCCAACGGCGGTCAGGTCGTGACGCACTCAGCCGACCTTGCGAGCCTCGAAGGCTGCGACAAGATGGTCGGCTGGCTGCTCGAGAATTACGGCGGCGTCGACGTGCTGATCAACAACGCCGGCCGATCGATCCGGCGCGGCATCGAGTCGAGCCACGAGCGCTTTCACGACTTCGAGCGCACGATGCAGCTCAATTATTTCGGCTGCCTGCGCACGACGATGGGCTTGCTGCCCGGCATGGCGGCCAAGCGTCGAGGGCACGTGGTCAATATTTCATCGATCGGTGTGCTGACCAATGCACCGCGCTTTTCAGCCTACGTGGCGTCAAAGGCAGCGCTCGATGCATGGACGCGCTGCGCGGCATCGGAGTATCTCGATGTCGGCGTCACGTTCACCACGATCAACATGCCGCTGGTGCGCACGCCGATGATCGCGCCGACCAAGATCTACCAGAATCTTCCGACGCTGGCGCCCGAAGAGGCCGCAGACATGATCGTGCAGGCAATCGTCTACAAGCCGGTGCGCATTGCGACCCGGCTCGGCGTTTTCGGTGAGGTGCTGCACGCCCTGGCGCCGAGAGTCGCGCAGATCGTGATGAACACGACGTTCAGAATGTTCCCCGATTCAGATGCGTCGAAAGGGGCGAAGGAAGGCGAGAAGACCAAGGCGAGCGCCGACCAGATTGCGTATGCGAATTTGATGCGGGGGATCCACTTCTAGGCAGCGTCGCACCTACCGTCATTCCCGCGCTCGCGGGAATCCAGTGGTTGCGACCGGGCGTCGTGGATTGCCGCCGGTGCGGGAATGACAGCGGCAACCGGTCGCTCGACCACATCGATGAGCTTGGCCAGCACTTCGTCGCTCCCAGTCATCGCGATGTGCCCGATCTTCTCGAACCACACCGCCTCCGCACACGCGAGAATTTGGCTCTCTCTTGGCACGATCAGATTGTCGTGGTGGCTGGCGAAGCAGACGAATTCGACCGGCTCTTCGCTTTGCGCGAGTTGGCGCACGTAATCGCCGGCCTGGCGCATCTGCCGCGTGTTGGCGCCGAGCGCAAAGCGAGCGAAGAGGGTGCCGTGGTGCGGAGTGTCGATGGTAATCACGCGTGCGACGGCATCGTGACCTTTCGCGCGTAGATACGCGCGCCCCGCGAGACCGCCCATGCTGTGGCAAACGAGCGTGACTCTACCGGCGCCGCTTGCAGCGCGCAGTTTCTCAACCGCAAGATGAATCGACTCTGCGTACTCCTCGACCGGTGCGTAAACCGGTTCGAGATTGATGGTGGCAATGTTCCAAGCCTTGGGCAGTCCATGGTGAAGCCAGTATCGCCAGGTGGCTCGATTGCACATGTAGCCGTGCACCAGCAACACCGCAGGCCGCGCGGGATCGTGAATGATCGAGGGCTCGGGAAAGTCAGCGCGCCAGGGTTGATCGATGGTGAACACCACGAACGAGCGCCACGTTTCGCTCAACCAGAGGCGAATCGAGTCGATCAGGTTCAGCCGTGCGATAGGCCGGCGATCGATCAACGCGCCGGTGATGAATTCGATGCCGAGCGGAACCGCATGCACCAGAAGAGGCAGCGCAACTGAGATCACCAGCGCAACCGGCACCGGTGCGCCAAGATAAATGAGCACGGTCGCCAGTGCCACTGCGGCGGCGAGTTGCAGCATCGACGCGATACGAAGAATCCGCGACAGCATCGTCAGACTTGCGGCCGCGACGCAGCGTCGTCGTCGATATCCAGGTAGGCCCACTGGCGCGTCGTGAACGGATGTCGCTTGTAGCCGACGAGCCAGGGCTGCGCGAGATCAAGCTGAATTCGATGCAGATGAAACTTGTACGGCATGTACGCAACCAGCAAACGCGTCGCCTCCTGCATGGCCGCCAGGCGCTCCGCGCCATCAGGCAGGCTGCGCTGACGCAGGTACAGCTCGTCGTACGCCTTCATGTCGAAGCGCGCATCGTTGGCCGAGCCCTTGTTCGGACCGTAGGCGAGACTGAAGAACAAGTCGCTGTCAGGTTCTTGCGCCTGCCAGGCAAAGTTCCACATCATCAATGTGCCCGCCAGTGATTGCTTGAGCAGTTCCGGCCATTGCGCGACCCGAAACTCCATCCTGAGTCCGATCGCCGTCATGTAGCGGCGCCATTGCTCGCTTTGACGGCGGTCCAGTTCAGAAGGCGATGCCGCCTTTTCCAGAACGAGCGGTGCGCCATCCGGTTGCTCGCGCCAGCCGTCTCGATCGCGATCGACATAACCGTACGTGTCGAGCAGTGCTTTCGCTTTCGCCGGGCTGTATTCGGACATGCCGGTACGCCATTGTGGGTCGTAGCCGAACGTGCCCGGAACGATCGGCGATTGTGCTGGTACTCCGTTGCCTTTGAAGATCTGGTTGATGAAGTCGTTGGCATCGAATCCAAGACTGATCGCACGCCGCAGTGCCACTTTCTCCGGCGTGTAGCCGCCGACCAGCGGGTGCTCCATGTTGAAGTAGCTCATTGCAAGGTCGGCCATCGGGGTCACATCGAGCCGAACACCGCGCCGCGCGAGATTCGGCGCGAGCGTGCGATTGGGCGCCACCAGCGTGCCGTACTCGACTGGCACCAGCAGATGATCGAGCTGACCTTGATCGAACGAAAGCCAGCGCGGCTGCGCCTCCTGGATGATCGTGACCTCGACCCGATCGAGCAGCGGCACGCGCCGTCCGCGCAGACGCGCTACATCGCGCGCCAGCGACGGCGAATCTGCTGGCGCGGCGAATTCGTAGAGTTCTTCGCGGTAAGTTGGATTGCGCTCGAGCACGATGCGTGAGGTCCGTACCCACTGCGCCAGGCGGAACGGCCCGGTGCCGACCGGATGCGCCGGGATCCGATCACCGTACGCATCGACCACCTCGTGCGCCACCGCGCCGAGCGGGTTGGCCAGTGTCAGCGTGTAAACGAAGCGCGGATTCGGTTGCTCGAGACGAATCTGGAACGTGTAACGATCCAGTACGCGCAAGCCTTCGACTTCAGCAGAATAGTCAAACGGCTGCTTGCCGGTGAGCGCGCGCTGGCGCAACAGCTCGATTCTCGCAATCCTGGCCGCTTCCAGAATGAACAGCACCTGGCTCTTCCAGCGCGGGTCGAAAACGCGCTTGATCGAGTACACATAGTCGGCCGCAATCAATTCGCGCGGCCTGCCTTTGAAAGCGGGGTCATCCTGGAAGAAGATGCCCGGCTTCAGCCGGACCGTAAACGTTCGAAAGTCGGCCGAGACTTCAGGAAGCGCCGCAGCAGTGTTCGGCAGCAAGCGCACCGGCCGCTGCAGAAAGTCATACCGCAGCGGCGCGTCGAAGATGTGACTGATGATGGTGTTCGAGTAATAATCCTGCGTCTGAGCGGGGTCGAAGCCCGTTTCGGGGACCGCGAAGCAGACGCGCAACGTTCTGGGAGACTGATTCTGCGCACTGGCACGTGCAGCATGCGACGTGGTCGCGCCAGCCAAGCCGGCCTTCAAAAAACCTCTGCGATTCATCAGCTGATCAGCAAGCGAACCTAAACTGACTGCGCCTGCGACTCAGGGTCGACGTCGACGTACTCCCAGAATCGATACTGGAACGGATGGCGCACGTAATTGGTGACCCACGGATGCCACATGTCCGTGAAGATGCGATGCACATGCACTTTGTATGGAACGTAGGCCGCCCAGATGCGAATCGCTTCGCGAATCAGCGCAAGCCGCTCGGGACCGTTCGGTGTGGTACGAATCAGGTCGTAGATGCGGTTGAATTCGGGGCTGTCGAAATGCGACAGATTCTGGCCGCCTGCCGCCGGACCGTAGCCGCGTTGCAAAGCAGGGCGACTGTCGAAACCGGTCGCGCTTGACCCAAGACCCCACGACATGAACCTTGCCGCGCGTGCCGATTTCAGCTGTTCCGGCCACTTGCCGTAATTGAACACGAGGCGCACGCCCAGCTTGTCGAAATTGCGCTTCAGGATTTCGTCGAGCGGGCGCAGGCTCTCGTCCGGCTGCGTCGAGTGTTCGACGATCAGGGGGGAGCCGTCGGGCTGCTCGCGCCAGCCGTCGCCGTCCCGATCCACGTAGCCGTACATATCGAGCAGCGCCTTGGCACGTGGCAGGTCGTAAATGCCCATCTCAGTGACCAGCGATGGATCGTAGCCATACGTGTGAGGATTTAGCGGTGCCTGCGCTGCGATGCCCTGTCCGCGCCGCGGCAACCGGATCTCCTCATCGATGTTCATCGCCAGCGAAATTGCCCGGCGCAGCGCGACTCGCTCGGGCGTGTAGCCACCGATGACTGGGTGTTTCATATTGAACACGGTGTAGGTGATGTCGGCTCCGAGCACGCGCGACATCTGGATTCCGCGCTTCTTCAGATTCGGCGCGAGCTGCCCATGCGGCGCCGCGATATTGACGAACGTTGCCGGCAGGCGATCGAGCAGGTCGTGCTCGGCGTTCAAAAAGGCGAGCCAGCGCGGCTGTGGTTCGTTGATGATGTAAACCTCGACACGATCAACCAGCGGAAGCTTCCTGCCGCTCAGCGCGGAGGCAACCTGCTGGCTGCGCGGGTCCGAGGCGGCGTGCAATGCCTCGAACGGCTCGTCGCGATAAGTTGCGTTGCGCTCGAGTACGATGCGCGAAGAGCGGCGCCACTGAGCCAGCCGGAACGGTCCGGTACCGACCGGATGCGCCATGATTTGGTCACCATAGCGTTCAACGACCTCGCGCGCGACCGCACCGAACAGGTCGGGCTGGGCAAACGTCTCGGCAAAATGCGGTGCCGTATCTTGTAACCGTATACGCAATGTATAGCGGTCGAGCGCGCGCAGGCCGTCGACTTCCACGTCGTACGGAAAAGGTGCCCGGTCCTTCAGGACGCGCTGGCGCAGCTCGTTGAGCCCGATGATCTTGTACTCCTCGAGTCCTGACACGATCGGGCTTTTCCAGCGCGGATCGAAAAACCGCTTTAGCGCATAGACGAAATCCTGCGCGACCATCTCGCGTTTCTGACCGTTGAATGCAGCGTCATCCTGAAAGTAGATGCCGCGCTTCAGGCGAAAGGTGAAGACGCGGAAGTCATCGCTGATCTCGGGCAAGGCCTCGGCTGCGAGCGGCCGCATGCGAACCGGACGCGCAAGATAGTCGTAGGCGTACAGTGAATCAAAAATGTGCGAGGTCACCGTGCGCGAGTACAGGTCGCTGATCTGCGCCGGATCGAAGCCGGTTTCCCCTGAAGGAAATGCGTAGCGAAAAACCTTGCGGCCGTTGGATTGCGCCAGCACCGACCGCGGCAAAGCCCCTGTCGCACTCAACGCTGCACTGGCGCGAAGAAAGTTTCGCCGGCTCATTGGGTTGCCTTCGCCTGTGCTGCTTCATCGATGTCGACGTACTGCCACCACGCCAGCCAGTAGGGTGGGCGCCGAAAACCGATCAGCCACGGCCATGCCAGATCGGTCAGGATGCGATGTACGTGAAATTTGTAAGGCGCATACACCGCGAGCAGGCGTTTGCCCTCGAGGAAAAGTTGTTCGCGTTCGGGGCCGTCCGGTATCACACTGATACGTTGGTAGAGCGCGTCGAAACGCTTGTTGTCGAAGCGCGCCAGGTTCTGCCCACCCTTGTGGGTCGTCGAGCCGCTGTCGAAAGACGGCTGGCCATCGGGTGACGCCGCCGACCTTCCAAGATTCCACACCATCAGCTTGCCGGCGCGCGCATTCTTCAGGTTCTCGGGCCACTTGGCAGGGATGAAGTTGACGCGGATACCGAGCGCGTTCATATCCTTGCGACGCAACTCGTCGCGCTGCCTTGCCCGCTGTTCGGGCGTCGTCGCCCACTGCAAAATCAACGGCGACCCGTCCGGTTGCTCGCGCCACCCATCGCCGTTCTTGTCGACATACCCGTAAAGATCCAGCAGCGCTCTTGCGCGCGGCAAGTCGTGACGCGTCGCCTCGGGCTTGAAGGATTCGTCGTAGCCGACGGTATTGGGCGCCAGCGGCGAGTGTGCAGGGATGGCCTGTCCCCGCCAAAAGAGACGGATCTCCTGATCGATATTGAAAGCAAGACTGATCGCCCGCCTGAGAGCTACTTTCTCCGGCGCATAGCCTCCAACGACCGGGTCCTCCATGTTGAAGTAGGTCAGCGTCACGTCGGATGCCAGCGCGCGATACATCCGCACGTCCTGCTTGGCCAGAAATGGCGCGAGCTTTCCATTCGGCGCCGCGAGATTCACGAAGTCGGACGGCATGTTGTACATCAGATCCTGTTGCTTGTTCAGAAACGAAAGCCAACGGGGCTGGCTTTCGTCGATGATCGCGATTTCGACGCGATCGACGAGCGGCAGCTTGCGACCTTTGTACTTCTGAGCCAGTGCCTGCCCGGCGGCATCATCGGCATTCGGCTCCGCGTCGTAGAAGACCTCGCGATAGATGGGATTGCGTTCCAGCACAACGCGCGACGAGCGCCGCCACTCGGCCAGACGAAACGGGCCGGTTCCGACCGGATGCGCCGGAATCGCGTCGCCGTATGCCTCCACGACCTCGCGGGCCATTGCTCCCCACAGATCCGGTGTCGCCATCACCTGAATGAAACGCGGCTGCGGGTTGGCGAACATGAACTGCACGGTGTAACGATCGAGCGCGCGCATGCCCTCGACTGTCGAGTCGTAATTGAACGGCTTGCCTTTCAGTGCGGCATCTCTGAGTTCGGCCATGCCGATCATCTTCAGTTCGCCCAGCGTCGGGAAGGCGGGCGCCTTCCAGCGTGGATCGAAAAACCGCTTCCACGAATAGACGTAGTCGGCTGCGATCAACTCGCGCTTCTCTCCCTTGAACGCTGCGTCTTCCTGAAAGTAGATGCCCGGTTTGACGCGCACGGTCCATACGCGAAAGTCGTCTGACACTTCCGGCATTCCGTCTGCCGTATCCGGCTTGATCTTGAACGGACGGGCCAGATGGTCGTAGCGATACAGGCCCTCGAAGATGTGCGCGGTGATGATGCGAGAATAAAGATCGCTCAATGCCACCGGGTCGAAGCCGGTTTCCGCGACCTCAAACGCATAACGAAGGACTTTCGCGCGGTTCGCCTGGGCCCTGAGCGGCACCGCCGCCACCAGCGGTGCCGCCGCCATTGTAGCTATGGCCGTGCGTCGACTACTCGATGCGGGATCACGCGGCGTCATGCGTTGCGCTCGCCCTTTACGTCGTTGTCGACATCGAGATACTTCCACAGCGCGCGCAGAAAGGACTGTCGCCGGTAGCCGACGACCCACGGGTGAAACACGGCGCATTCGATCCGGTGGCCGACGAATTTGTAAGGCGTGTAGGCGACGAACAGTTTCTTCGCGTCGAGGAACAGCGCCTCGCGCTCCGGTCCGTCGGGCAGCGTGCGCTGCTGCGCGTAAATCCTGTCGAAAGCCGGCAGATCGAAGCGCGCATGATTCGCCTGCCCCTTGTTCGGACCGTAGCCGAGCGCGAGGTAGGTGTCGCCATCGGGCGCTGAGGCCACCCAGCCGACTCTCCACATCATCAGCTTGCCGGCGCGCGAGTTCTTCAGATTTTCGGGCCACTTGGCCGGCTGAAACTGAATGTTCAGATTGACTGCCGACATACTCTTGCGCCAGATCTCATCGAGCTGCCGCGACTGTTGATCCGGTTGCGTTGCCATCTCAAGTGTCAGCGCTTGGCCGTCGGGCAACTCGCGCCAGCCATCGCCGTCTCGATCGATATAGCCGAATAAATCGAGCAACGCTTTGGCGCGCGCGGGGTCGTAAACGCTCATCTCGCTTTTGAATGTGGGGTCGTAGCCCCAGGTGTGAGGCGATACCGGCGACTGAGACGGGATCGACTGGCCCTTGCGCACGAGCCGGATTTCGTGATCGATCGAGTAGGCGAGGCCGATCGCACGCCTGAGCGCCACTTTCTCGGGCGTGTAACCGCCGACCAGCGGATGCTCCATGTTGAACAGCGCCATGTCGACACTGGCGCGGTGGTCGCGATCCATCCGAATGCCGCGCTTGGCAAGGTTCGGTGCAAGCTTGCCGTTCGGAACGATCAGATTGGCGAGGTCATAGGGAATCTCTTCGACCAGATCGTGTTCGCCGTTCAGGAACGCCAGCCAGCGCGGCTGGTTTTCTTCGATGATGTAAATCTCGATCCGATCGACGATCGGTAGCTTGCGGCCTTTCATGCGGGCCGCGATTTCCTGGCCCAGCGCATCCCCCGGTGTTGGCTGATCCTGATAAACGTCTTCGCGATAGCCGGGGTTCTTCTCGAACACCATGCGTGACGAGCGCCGCCAATCGATCAGGCGGTACGGCCCGGTGCCCACCGGATTCGCCAGCATTTCCTTGTCGTCGTACATCTCGTCGACCTCGCGCGCCACTGCTCCAAGCCACGTGTCGGCGAGGTTGTAGTAGAAGCGAGGTCCCGGCTCGGCGAGCTTGATGCGGAACGTGTACCGGTCCAGCGCCCGTACGCCTTCCACTTCGCGGTCGTAGTCGAACTTCGCGCCTTTCAGCGCCGCGGCGCGGATCTCGGGCAAGCCCAGCAGCTTGGCGTTTTCGAGCAGATAGATGCGCGGGCTCTTGAACTTCGGGTTGTAATGGCGTTTCACCGAGTACACATAGTCCTGCGCCACCAGCTCGCGCCGCTTGCCCTTGAAAGCAGCGTGCTCCTGAAAATAAATGCCCGGCCGCAATCGAACAGTGAACTCGGTGAAGTCGGCTGATATTTCGGGCAGTGCGGCGGCCGTATTCGGAATGACTTTCGCCGGGCGCGCAACAAAGTCGTACGTCAGCGGCGGATCGAAAATGTTGGCGATGATGTTGCTGGAGTAGAAGTCGTTCACCTGCGCCGGATCGAATCCCGTCTCCGCCACGCGAAACGCATAGCGCAGCACTTTGATATCGCCATTGCCGCTGGCCGGTTGCGCACCAACCCGGCTGGACGCCGCGGCCGGCAGTGCCAGCATCGACTGGGTAAACGCGCGACGACTTTTCGAAACTCGCTTCGAAGCCATCTCAGAAACTTCTGCGCGGCCCGATCTTGCCGCTGCGGTGCTCGCCGTAGCTCTCGTACGTGTGCGCTCCGCGCGGCAACCTCGGGCCGCTCGCTACGTTCTTGAGATGGCTTCCAGTCATTCAAACATGCTCCGGGTCATGCCGACTTGTGCAGAAAGCCGGCAGCGGCATAATCCGCGCTTCCGCCATCAGCCCGCAAGGCAGTTCGGTTGGCCGCATACATCTTACGCAGACTATGGCAGATGGTCCCGACGCTGGCGGGGGTCATCCTGTTCGTATTCTTCCTCTTCAAGTTCTTCGGCGGCGACCCGGCGGAAATTCTGGGCGGCCTGCTCGCCACGCCGGAGCAGATACAGGCGATTCGCCAGCAGCTCGGCCTGAACGATCCCTGGTACGTCCAGTTGTGGATCTTCGTCAAATCCATCGTTACCTTCGATTGGGGCAACAGCTGGGCCACCGGCGAAGCGATCAGCAATATTTTTCGCACCCGGCTGCCGGCGACCTTGACGGTGATGATTCCGATACTGATCCTGGACACGGTGCTCGGGATCATCGCGGCAATGGCGGTTGCGTACGTGCGGGGGTCGGTGACGGATCGGGCGATCATGGTGATTACGACCGTGATGCTGTCGATCTCGTTCCTCGTGTACATCATCGTCGGCCAGTGGCTGTTCGGGTTTTACTTGGGTTGGTTCCCGGTGCAGGGCTGGAGCGACAGCTTCGTTACGAAT
>JBGTEW010000444.1:0-8573 GCA_041747615.1 Burkholderiaceae bacterium
TGCGAGGCGCTCGCGGTGGCTGTGCGCGACGTGCTGACCGAAGCCATCGCGGCCGGCGGCAGCACGCTGCGCGACTTCGTCGGTGCCGACGGTGCGGACGGCTACTTCATGGTCGACGCTCGCGTGTATGACCGTGGCGGCGAGTCATGCCGCGTGTGCGCGACTCCGATCGTCCGAATCGTGCAGGGCCAGCGCGCCACTTATTACTGCCCGAGTTGCCAGAAGCGGTAAAAAATTAGCCATCGACCGAACTCGCCCGGCAACCGGGCGCTGCTTGTCCGTTTGGGTGACTGTGCGCGAGGGTGAGCGCGTGCTATAGATTCGACTGACGCACGCCCGTCGTGCGCATATCGGCGCACTTTCGCGATGGCCCCATTAGCTTCCAGCTTCGAGCAGTACGGAAATTGGCGTGATTCGCTGACTGCCGCGATCCTGCAACTGCGCCAATGGCTGGAGCAGACGCAGTCGCTGGAGTCCGATGCGGCACGCCGCCTCGACGTGGCGCTCGAGCGACTGGCGCAGGACAAGCTCGTGATTGCCTTCGTCGCCGAATTCTCGCGCGGCAAGTCGGAACTGATCAACGCGATCTTTTTCGCCGATTACGGCAAGCGCATTCTGCCGTCGTCGGCCGGCCGCACGACGATGTGCCCGACCGAACTGCTGTACGACGACACCCTGCCACCGTGCATCCGCGCGCTGCCGATCGAAACCCGAGGGCGCCACGGATCGACGTCGGACTTCAAACGCCTTGGAGCCGAGTGGCAGGTGTTTGCGCTCGACACCGCCTCGGCCGACGGCATGCTCGAAGCATTCAAGATCGTCGCCGAGACGGCGCGCGTGCCGGTGGCTGAAGCGAAGAGCTACGGTCTCTACGATGCCGACGATCCCGACCAGGCAGTCGCGGTCGACAAGAATGGCCGGATCGAGATTTCAAAATGGCGCCATGCGGTCATCAACTTTCCGCATCCGCTGCTCAAGCACGGACTGGTGATCCTCGATACGCCGGGGCTTAACGCGATCGGTACCGAGCCCGAACTGACGCTCTCTCTGGTGCCGAATGCGCACGCAGTGCTATTTGTGCTGGCTGCCGATACCGGCGTCACGAAGAGTGATCTCGACGTCTGGCGGCAGGTGGTCGGCGATGCCGGACACCGTAATCACATCGCGGTGCTGAACAAGATCGACGGCCTATGGGATGTGCTGAAAACGCCCGGCGAGATCGAGCGCGAAGTGCGTCGCCAGGCATCCGCAGTCGCGGCGACGCTCGACCTCGACCCGATGCGCGTATTTCCGGTATCGGCGCAAAAGGGGCTGGTGGCGAAAGTGCAGGGTGACGAGACGCTGCTGCAGGCAAGCCGTCTGCCGCTGCTTGAAGAGGCGTTGATCGAGCTGCTGGTGCCGGCCAAGCAGAAGATCGTGCGCGACCAGACGATCACGGGCGTCGAGCGGGTGGCTTCCGAAACGCGGTTGGCGCTGACGGCGCGCGAGCGCAACGTCATCGAACAGCTGTACGAACTGCGTTCGCTGCAGGGCAAGAACCACAGCTCGATTGAGCGCATGACGCGCCGCGCGATTTCCGAGCAGCGTGAGTTCGAAGAGGTTGTGCGGCGAATGGTCGCGGCGCGGCTCGTGCTGTCGAAACTGTCGGACAAGCTTTTTTCCGGGCTGACGATCGGCGCGCTGCGCGACCAGGTGGCCGCAACGCGCGACCGTATGAAGAAGAGCAAGCTGTCACCCCAGTTGTCGAGTGCGGTGAAGGACTACTTTGCATCGCTGCGCGAGATGCTGCGTGTTGCCAATGCGCAGATCCTCGAGATCGAGCAGATGGTGATCGGAGTGCAGCGGCGGTTTGCCGAGGAGCTCAGCTGGAGCCTGTCGCCACCGATGCCGTTTTCGCTCGATACTTATATCGCCGACCTCGAGCGCGCGGAGTACACGTACAAGTCGCAGTTCGGCACGCTGGCCGTGCTGACGACGGAAAAGTGGCGATTGATGGAGCGCTTTTTCGACACGGTCGTTTCGAAGTCGCGCGAAATATTCGCCGCCGCCGAGCGCGACACCGAGGCCTGGGTTAAATCGCTGTTGCCGCCGATTGAGACCCAGGTACGCGAGCAGCGCAACCAATTACGTAAGCGCGCCGAGTCGGTATCCAAGGTGCGCGATGCCCAGGGCTCGCTCGACGAGCGAATCACCGAGCTCGAAGATGCGCTGGAAGATGTGCAAAGCAAGCTGGGCATCTTGAAGCGGCTGACCGACCGAATCCACGACATTGGTCAACGCGCGCAAGCGGAAGACATATTCGACGAGCAGCCGCTTGCCGCCTGAGTGAACGAAGCCGGCGCAACAATGTTTTCCGAACGCATCGTCGCGTGGCAGAGATCGCATGGTCGCCACGATCTGCCGTGGCAACGCTCACGCGATGCCTATTGCATCTGGCTGTCGGAGATCATGCTGCAACAGACGCAGGTCGCGACGGTCGTCCCGTACTACGAGCGCTTCATCGCACGCTTTGCAGACGTGCATTCGCTGGCGGAGGCGCCGATCGAGGCCGTGATGTCGGCCTGGGCCGGGCTCGGCTATTACTCTCGAGCGCGGAACCTGCACCGGTGCGCAAAGCTAGTCGTGGCGATACATGGGGGCGAGTTTCCGTGCAGTGTCGAGTCCCTTGCGCAGCTTCCGGGGATCGGCCGCTCGACTGCCGCGGCGATTGCCGCGCTCGCATTCGGCGAGCGCGCGGCGATCCTTGACGGCAACGTCAAACGCGTACTGGCCCGCCACTTCGGAATAGAAGGTTATCCGGGCAGCCCGAGTGTCGCGCGCGCGCTATGGCAGTGCGCCGATGGCCTGTTGCCCACGAATGACGAGATCGGGGCTTACACACAGGGAATGATGGACCTGGGTGCGACGATCTGTACCCGGAGCCGCCCGCAGTGCACGGCCTGTCCGATCGGTGAAACATGCGTTGCCCGGCGCGAGCAAACGGTCGACAGGCTGCCGGCATCGCGTCCGCGCAAGGAACGGCCGATCCGGACTGGCACCGTGCTGGTGCTGCGCGATCTCGACGGCACATATCTGCTGCAGCAGCGTCCACCGGCGGGAATCTGGGGCGGTCTGTTGAGTCTGCCCGAGTTCGAGGCCGACGCCACCGACGAGGCGATCGTTGCTGAGTTCTGGGCCCGCTACGGTTTCCAGATCACGCTGCAAGAAGCCTTTGGCGAAATACGACACGAGTTCACGCATTTCACTTACGTAATGCGCCCACGACTCGCGCAGGTCACACGGATCGCAGGAGCCGCCAGCTCCTCGCTGCACGCAGTCTCGGAAACAGAGCTTCACACGGCGCCGCTGCCGGCGCCGATCCGCCGGCTGTTGCTGCGACTGACCGAGCCTGCACTCGTTTAGTCCTATTTCAGCACCGAGTGCTGTTTCAGATACGTGTGAACGATTTCAAGCCGCGTCGCGGCGTCGGTCAGCTCCATCAGCTTTTGTTTTGCTTTCAGTGGTACCGGCAGCACTTCGCACAGCCGGTTCGAAACCCACGACGACGACTCCATTTGATACGGCGGCTCAAACGGTAGCGGGGTAAGCGCCGGACTGCCATCGTCCGCCTCACCGGTGCGGCGTTTTTCGGCAATTTGCGCGCTGATGTCCTCGATGATGCGCGTCAGCAGCTCGACGCACGGCCGGTGCTCGGCCGCCACCGGCTGATCGTCGTCGGCGTCGATCAGATCGATTTCGCCGATCAGCAGTCCGTTCGGCTGCGATTCGCTGGCCAGTAAGCGGAACCGGTCGCCGCCTACCGTGCGAATCTGCAGCAGGCCAAGCTGTTGCATGTCCCACTCGGTAATACGTGCGAGACAGCCGACTTCGGCGGTCATCGCTGTCGCGCTCGCGGTCTTGGTTTCGTTGACCAGGCAGACGCCGAACGATGTGCCGTCGCGCATGCAGTCGCGCACCATGTCCATGTAACGCGCCTCGAACACGCGCAGCGGCAGAACGCCCTGCGGGAACAGGACGACCGACAGCGGGAACAGCGCCACGCGGGCGATGGCTTCAGCCGACATCCCTCTTTCAGGCCGGCATGCGGTCACTCGCCGCGGGCTCGCCCGGCTGAATGCCACGATGGCGCATCAGTACCGATTCGCGCTGGCGAAAGCGGCGCGCCAGTTCTTCGACCATGTATACGGATCGATGCTGGCCGCCGGTGCAGCCGATCGCAACGGTCACGTAGTGGCGATTCTCGGCCACATAACTCGGCAGCCATTTCTCAATGAACGCTGCAATATCGTCGATCATTTCCTGAACTTGCGGCGCCGCGCGCAGGAACTGGACAACGGCCTCGTCGCGTCCGGTCAACGGCCGCAGTTGAAGATCGTAGTGGGGGTTGGGCAAATTGCGTACGTCGAACACGAGGTCCGCCGCCACCGGGATGCCGTCCTTGAACGCGAACGATTCGAACGACAGCGTCAGATTGGCGTGCGGAGAATCGACGAACTGCCGCACCCAGTGGCGCAGCAGATTCGGATGCAGCGCGCTGGTATCGATCGAGTGTCCGATCTCCGCCAGCGGCTCGAGCAGCGCGCGCTCGAGCGCAATGGCCTCGGTCACCGTGCTGGCAACGCCGCGCTCGAGCTGACGGAGCGCCATCGGATGGCGCCGGCGCGTTTCCGAAAAGCGTTGTACCAGCGCAGCCTCAGACGCAGTGAGAAACAGCACGCGAACATCATGGCCGGCGCCGCGCAGCGTCGAGATCATCAGTGGCACGTCAGCCAGCGTCGCTTCGCTGCGCGCATCGACCGAAACCGCGACGTCACGGTGCCCGGTGCGGCGCAAATAAGCGCATACATCAAGTAGGAACTGTGGCGGCAGATTGTCGACGCAGTAATAGCCCGCGTCCTCCAGCACCCGAATGGCGACCGACTTGCCGGAGCCAGACAGCCCGGTGACCAGCACAATGCGCATCGGTGATGGACGCTCATTCGGCATCAAGCGGGATTGTTGCATGCGGTTCCGACGCAACTGAATGACAAAAAGGGCGCGAGTGCGCCCTTGACGAAGTCGACGGCGAAGCTAGCGGATCGTTAGCCAAGAATGCAATTCGATGCGCCGCCTTTTTCCGCCGGGGTTTGGCGCGCAGTCATTTCGTCTTGCTGTCCTTCTTCTTATCCGACGACAGGCACTCGGACATGAACTTCTTGCGTGCATCGCCCTTCAACTCCTTGGTGGCCGCCTCCTTGTTGCACGTGGCCATTTTGCTCTGCTGCGAGGTCATCTTGTCCTGAGCTGCCGCAGCCAACGGTACCGCGACACATGCAGCGACCAGCAATTGCTTGAACATGGTTTGATCCCCTTTCGTAGTGCCGCGCGTCGGTGAACGCGCGGTGGACGAATTACAGCATGAGGGCGGTTCGAGCGATGAAGCTCACGCTTCATTGATTTGTTGCTGCTGACGCTGCAGAAAGTCGCGCATCGTGTCGATGCCGCGCAGTTGCAGGATCGTATTGCGCACTGCCGCCTCTGTCAGCACCGCCAGGTTGCGGCCCGATGCCACCGGAATCAGCACCTTGCGGATCGACAGCCCCAGCACATCCTCGGACTGACCCTCGAGCGGCAGACGTTCGAACGTGTCCGCCCCGCCGTAGCGGCGCAGTTCGACGATCAATCGCAGCTTCATTTTCCGGCGTACTGCCGTTTCGCCGAAGATTGCCTTGATATCGAGCAGTCCAAGACCGCGGACCTCGAGCAGATTTGATAGTAGTGGCGGACAGCGGCCTTCGATCGCGTCGGGCCCGACGCGGGAAAAATCGACCACGTCGTCGGCTACCAGGCCATGCCCGCGGCTGATCAGCTCGAGCCCCAGCTCGCTTTTGCCGACACTGGATTCGCCGGCGATCAGCACGCCCATGCCGAGCACGTCCATGAAAACACCGTGCATCGTGCAATGCTGCGCCAGCAGCTTTGCAAAGTAGATGCGCAAAACTTCGATGATCGCGGACGCCGGCAACGGCGATCGCAACATTGGCAGGCCGGCGTCTTCGGCCGTGCGTTGAAGCGCGTCGGGCGGCGCCAGATCCTCAGCGACGATCAGGCCGATCGGTCCGCCGACCTGAAGCTCCCGCGCGTAGTGCTCCCATCGCGAAGGTTCCATATCGCTATAGAACCGGACCTCCGCGTGTCCCAGTACATGCAGCCGATTCGGATGAATCGGATTCAGAAACCCGACCAGATCGGGGCTCGCCAGCTGGGCTGTCGCCGACGTGATCAACGGCTTGTCCGCCATCGAGCGGCCGGTCAGCCATTCGAGCTTCAGCGCATCGCGATTCGCTTCAAATAGCGACTGGAAGGTAGGCATGGGCGCGAGGCTACGCTGGGCAGCAGAACAGCGCCAGAAGCTCCTGCTAGGCCGCGGGCCGGATTGATTCCCAGGTGGTCAATGCAACGTGGACTGCCTGGGCGTCGCTCGCGGAAAGCAGACCTTCGCGAAACGATTTGTCCGACAGCATCTGTGTCAGCTCGGACAGAATGTCCAGATGCTGCTGCGATGCCTGTTCGGGTACCAGCAGGAAGATCATCAGTGACACCGGCTGGCCGTCAGGCGCATCGAACTGAATCGGATCAGCGACCCGGATGAATGCCGCGACCGCTTCTTTAAGACCTTTGATGCGGCCATGCGGAATCGCAACGCCCTGGCCGAGTCCGGTCGCCCCCAGACGCTCGCGCGTAAACAGGCTGTCGAACACCTTCGAGTGCGAAATTCCCTGATTGTTTTCGAACAACAGCCCGGCCTGCTCGAAAGCCCGCTTCTTGCTCGAAGCGGGCAGGTCGATCGAAACGTTGGAGGCGGGCAAGATTCGTGAAATGAGGTTCATGAGAAGCGTGGATTGCTGTGAAGTCGTAGTCCGGTCGGCGAAAGAAAGGCGCGGATGTTACACGTGGGCTACTGCTGACTGGCCTGCTGTTTCAATGAGTCGCCATGATGATCCTTGACGCGACTCTTATGACGAATCACCTGCCGGTCAAGCTTGTCAACCAGTGTGTCGATCGCGGCATACAAATCGTCCTCGACGGCTTCCACGTGAATATGATTGCCGCGCACTCGCAGCGTGATCTCGGCGCGCTGCCGAACCTTTTCAACAGTCAGCTGCACGCTCGCATCGATGACCTGGTCAAAGTGGCGATCGATGCGGGCGAGTTTGCCGGCAATGTGATTACGCAACGCAGGTGAGACATCGATATGGTTGCCGTGGATCGTAAGGTTCATTCCATGCCTTTCAATCAGTGGTTGAGCACTACAAAGACTTGCGCATTGCCACTGGCGGGACTTTCATTGCCTCGCGGTATTTCGCGACCGTGCGTCGCGCCACGACGATGCCCTGCGCGCCCAGCAGCTCTGCCAACTTGTTGTCGGACAGTGGATTCTTCGGGTCTTCGGCTCCTATCAGCTGCTGGATCAATGCGCGGATCGCGGTCGAAGACGCTGCCCCGCCGGTTTCGGTGGAGACGTGGCTGCCGAAGAAGTACTTCAGCTCGAAGATGCCAAACGGGGTTGCCATGTACTTGTTGGCAGTCACCCGCGAAATCGTCGATTCGTGCAGCCCGACCGTATCCGCTATCTCGCGCAGGACCAGCGGCCGCATCGCGATAGCGCCGTGTGTAAAGAAATTGTGCTGGCGATCGACGATCGCTTGCGCCACTCGCAGTATCGTTTCGAAACGTTGCTGGATGTTGCGTATCAACCATCTCGCCTCCTGCACGCGCGTCGTCCATTTGCCGCGCTCGACCGGATCCGCGTTCTGTCTTGACCTGTCCTTTTTGAGTACATCGGCAAAGGACTGGTTCACGCGCAAACGAGGCATGACTTCCGGATTCAGATAAGCCGTCCAGCGATTTCTGATTCTGCGCACGAACACATCGGGAACAACGTAGTCAGCGCGAGTGTCGGCAAAAGCCGTGCCGGGGCGGGGATTGAGCGTGCGAATGAGTTGGTGCGCTGCACGCAGATCGTTGTCGGTGCAATCGAGGGCCTTGCGCAGCTTGACGAAGTCACGCGCAGCCAGCAGCTGCAGGTGCTCTGAGACGATTTTGCACGCCAGCGCCGCGGTTTTTGCAGAGGTATCGACCGCTGTATCGCGCGGTGCGATCATGGCCGAGCGCTGCAGCGACTGCAGTTGCAGCAGCAGGCATTCGGCAGCATCGCGTGCACCGACCCCGGTTGGATCAAGGCTCTGCAGCAATCGCAGCGCTGTCAGCAGTTCCTCTGGTTCGACGGCGGCTTCGGGCGGACACATGGCCAGCAGGTCATCGAGCGTCGGGTGCAGATATCCGTCGTCGTCGAGCGCCTCGATCAGCAGCTCGACCAGTGCGCGATCGCGCGGCGACGCCTGACAGGCGATCTGCGCCCGCAGGTGTTCGCGCAGCGAGAGCGTGGTGCCCGCCCAGTTGAGTGGACCGGTATCGTCGTCGTCGGTGGCATCGCCGCTGCCGCGCCACTCGATCAGCGAGTGCCCGTCCAGCGAGTCGGGCGCCTCCGGTTGAGCAGCCGCGTCGTGGCCATTCGGCTCGGCCGTCGGGGC
>JBGTEW010000445.1:0-2294 GCA_041747615.1 Burkholderiaceae bacterium
ATGGCCAAGCGCTACGAGGTCTCGCAGCCGGCATGAATGCGAAGAATGGGGCCGCTGTGCTGAAAAGCACAACGCAACCACGAGAGAAGAGCTCGCAGCCGCCGCCGGGACGGGTCACCAGCGGCTATGTAGTCAAACAGCTGGTCGCCGATGGACTTTTGTCGACCGCCGACGCGGAGCGATTCAAGATCACCGGCGGGCGCGAGCGAGCCGGGCATCCGCTGTCGGTACTGGCCGAGATGAACTACCGGTCGCCGCAGGCCGATCGCCAGTTGCTCGACCTCGAAACCCTGACACGCTGGCTGGCCGAGAAGGCGGCGCTGCCGTACTTTCATATTGATCCGCTGAAAGTCGACTTTACGCGCGTCGTCGACGTGATGTCGTCGTCGTATGCCACCACCTATTCGATTCTGCCGGTGGCGATGGGCGCCGGCGAAGTCACGATCGCGACCAGCGAGCCGTTTTTAACCGGCTGGGACCGCGAGATCGAACAGATCACGAAGAAGACCGTGCTGCGGGTGGTGGCCAATCCGCTCGACGTCGCCCGCTACACCACGGAATTCTTCAAGCTCGCGCAGCAGGTGCGCGGCGCCGCGAAGACCGGCAGCACTGGTCTCGTGTCGAGCTTCGAACAGTTGGTCGAGCTCGGCGGCAAAGTTGATGCCAACGATGCGCACGTCATCCATATTGTCGACTGGCTGCTGCAGTATGCATTCGACCAGCGCGCCAGCGACATCCATCTCGAGCCGCGGCGCGAGTTTGGCGTGGCCCGGTTCCGGATCGATGGCGTGCTGCATCAGGTCTACCAAGTTCCGGCCGGTGTGATGGGCGCGATGACGAGCCGCATCAAGCTGCTGGGCCGTATGGACGTGAACGAAAAGCGCCGGCCCCAAGATGGCCGCATCAAGACCAAGGTCAGCACCGGAATCAACGCCGGCCGCGAAGTCGAGATTCGCCTGTCGACACTGCCGACCGCGTTCGGCGAAAAGCTGGTGATGCGCATCTTCGATCCGGAAGTCGTCGTGCGCAGTTACGCCGAGCTTGGCTTTTCGAATGAGGAAGCAAAGCTGTGGGAGCAGTGGATTCATCGACCATCCGGGATCGTGCTCGTCACCGGGCCGACCGGCTCGGGCAAGACAACGACGTTGTATTCGACGCTGAAGCAGCTGGCGACCGACGAGGTCAACGTCAGCACCGTCGAGGACCCGATCGAGATGGTCGATCCGGCCTTAAACCAGATGCAGGTTCAGCACGGCATCGATCTCGGCTTTGCCGATGGATTGCGCGCGCTGATGCGGCAGGACCCGGACATCATCATGGTCGGTGAGATCCGCGACAAGGAAACGGCCGACATGGCCGTGCAGGCCGCGCTGACCGGCCACCTGGTGTTCTCCACATTGCACACCAACGATGCAGCTTCATCGGTCGCGCGTTTGCTCGAGCTCGGCGTGCCCAACTATCTGGTCAACGCAACGCTGATCGGCATCCTTGCGCAGCGCCTGATCCGTACGCTGTGTCCGCACTGCAAAGCGGTCGGCGACACGATCGATCCGGCGCTTTGGAAAGAGCTCGTGCATCCATGGCGCTCGAGTGTTCCCGACAAGGTTTACAAGCCTGTCGGGTGTCTCGAGTGCCGCAACACCGGCTATATGCGGCGCACCGGCTTGATCGAGATGCTGGTGATGACCGACGCGATGCGCGCACTGGTTGGGCAGGAGGGCGATATTGTCAAGATGCGCAACCAGGCAGCGCGCGATGGACTCAAGTCGCTGCGGCTTTCCGGGGCGCAGAAAATCGCCAACGGACTGACGACGATGGATGAAGTGCTGAAAGCGGCACCGCCGTTCACGACGTAACCGTTTGCGCTGGAGCGGTCATCCACACAGAACGAGCTGCGGCCGACCCCCCGATCGGGGCTGCCTGCGATCGGCACCGGCACACTGCCGATTCGAACTGCCGCAAGCGAGATAGAGCGCCTCTGCGGCAGGGTCGGCACATGCCGATAGGGGATCGAATGTCGAAACAAGATCACGATTGTTTTCAATTAGTTAACCTCGTCAGTGCGGAGGGTGCCATGGGACTGTCGGGTCGAGCGATTGCCCGACCCGCAGCGCTGGAACGATCCTTGCGAGACAGCGGTGGTTGGTGATGTGCTCAACCGCTGAGTAAACGCATTTCCGATAAACGCATCGCGGACTCGCTTAGGAGACTCGTGAAAAAGTATCTAGCTGTTGTTGCGATCGCAGTGGTCGCGCTGACCGGGTGCGGCGGCGGCGGCGATTCGGGCGCTCCGA
>JBGTEW010000446.1:0-8915 GCA_041747615.1 Burkholderiaceae bacterium
CCTTCGATCTCACCCTTGCCGAAGTTGGCGCCGTTGCGAGACACGCGCTTGGCGACGCCGTAACTCATGAACGATGCCGGGGTGGCGCCGCCCGGCGTGATTCCCATCCAGCAGCCGATTACGCAGCTGCGCACCGACGTCATCCAGTACCGCGGCAGCTTGGCCCAGGTCTCGATGACGATTTTCAGGTTGAGCTTCGCGTTCTTGCCGGTAAACCTCAGCCCTTCCTCCATCGACAACAGGATCTCGCCGATCCCGAACAGGCCGATCACCGCGATCAGGAAATCGAAGCCGCGCATCAGTTCGGTAAAGCCGAAGATGAGCCGCAGTTGCCCGGTGACCGTATCCATGCCGACGGCGGCAAGTGCGAAGCCGATCATCATCGACGCCAGCGTTTTCCAGGGCGACCCTTTACCCATGCCGATGAAGCTGCAGAACGTCAGCAGATAGACGGCGAAGAACTCGGGCGGCCCGAATTGCAGTGCAAACTGCGCGACCAGTGGCGCCAGGAAGGTGATCATCACCACCGCGACGAATGCGCCCACAAACGACGACGTGAACGCAGCTGTCAGGGCTTCGCCCGCGCGGCCCTGCTGCGACATCGGATAGCCGTCGAACGTGGTTGCCACCGACCAGGGCTCGCCGGGAATGTTGAACAGTACCGACGTGATGGCGCCGCCGAACAGCGCACCCCAGTAGATGCACGAGAGCATGATGATCGCCGAGGTCGGCGGCATCGCGAATGTGAGCGGCAACAGGATCGCGATACCGTTGGCGCCGCCCAGACCCGGCAGCACCCCGATGATCACGCCGAGCGTGATGCCGATCATCATCAGCATCAAATTGAACGGCGTGGTCGCGACGGCAAAGCCGTCGAACAGGGCGCTCAGCTCGCCCAAATGGCTCTCCAGGCGCCGGACATCAGTATCCGAGAAAGCCCAGCGGGTCCAGCTCGCCTTTGAACAGAGGCACCTTGAACCACACCTCGAACATCAGGAAGAAAACAACACTGATGACCAATCCCACGAGGACACCTTTCCATAGCGGGTACTTGCCGAGCCACACCATGAACACCGAGATATAGATTGCGGATGCAATGTAAAGCCCGATGAACTTGACGCTGAACACGAAAATCAGTGCGGGTATTAGCACCGTCAGCACGAGCTTGAAGCGCTCCCAGCTGACGAAAGGTTTGTCAGCAACCGACTTTGCGCGCACCGCCTGCACCAGTGTCACCACACTCGAGATGCAGATCAGCAGCCCGATGTAAAAAGGGAAGTAACCTGACTGCGGGCCGTCGCTTCCCCACTTGGAGCCCAACCGGTAGCTGTCGAAAACGACGATCGCACCGAGTGCAAGCAGGATCAGTGCGACCGCTATTTCCATCGTGCGCGTGGAAACGAGCGCACGATCGCCGTCAGCGGATGCCTCTTTGTCATCCATGAGTTATCGGATTCTGGACGTTTCGACGCGACCCGCGCAACTGCACTGGCCGCGAGGCGAAGACCGCACACGACGCGCAGTCTTCGCCTCCATCATTACTTGGCCAGGAAGCCTGCTTCACGCATCAGCTCGCGATGCGTTCCCTCCGCTTTCTCGACCCATTTCGCATAGTCCGGACCGGTCATGAAGGTCTGGTTGAACGCACCGTCTTCCATGAACTTCTTCCACTCCGGCGTTTCACGCACCTTCTTGAACAACTCGACGTAGAAATCGATCTGATCCTTGCTGGCACCGCCGGGCATGAAAATGCCGCGCAGCATCGTGTAGTCCATCGGCACGCCCGACTCCTTGCAGGTCGGAATGTCGTTCCAGGACATGGTTTCGGTCACTTTGTTCTTGTACGGGATTCGCGACTCATCGAACACGCACAGCGGCCGCAGCTTGCCGGCCCGCCACTGCGCAACGGCTTCAATGGGATTGTTGACCGTCGAATCGACGTGTTTGCCGACCAGTTGCACCGCGACATCGCCACCGCCCTTGAACGGAACGTAGGTGAACTTCACACCTGCCGACTTCTCGATCGCGACCGTGATGATCTGGTCTTCCTGTCTCGAACCGGTTCCGCCCATGATCTTGTTGGGAGTCGCTCCCTTGGCCGCCGCCAGATACTCCTTCGCGTTCTTGTACGGGGATTCGGCATTGACCCACAGCACGAACTGGTCGAGCGCCAGCATCGCCACCGGCGTCAGGTCTTTCCAGTTGAATGGCACGCCGGTCGCGAGCGGGGTGGTGAACAGATTGGACAGCGTGATGATGATCTTGTGCGGATCGCCCTTGGCTTCCTTGACCGCCAGAAATCCTTCCGCTCCCGCGCCCCCCGACTTGTTGACCACAATCAGAGGCTGTTTCATCAGATTGTGTTTGGTGATCACGCCTTGCATCAAGCGTGCCATCTGGTCGGCGCCGCCACCGGTGCCGGCGGGGACGACAAACTCCACGGGCTTGGTCGGCTCCCACGCGGCAAACGCCGCCGGCGCAACCGCTGCGAAAGTACCCGCTGTCAGCGCGCACAGGGCGCGCTTGAGCGTTGGTGAATGTTTGCTCATCTGAGTCTCCTGATTCGTTGTGAACACTCTTAGCCGCCGGCGCGGATTCTGCGGTGCCTAGCCCGCATCATCGTCCAAAATTCTCGTCGCGGTAATTGATCGCGGTCAATTACCGGCTCCCGAGCTATCCCCACGCTGCCTTCCACCCCATGGCTGCGGCGAGGACGTAGAGCAAGCAGGCAAATGCGCGCCGCAGCTTCTTCACCGGCCAGCGATGGGCGAGCCGAGCGCCGACCGGCGCCAGCAGGGCGCTGCCGACGGCGATGGCGACGAGCGCCGGCAGATAGATGTATCCAACGCTGTAGCGTGGCATGCCGGTTTCGCGCAAACCCGCGATGATGAAACCGATAGTCCCGGCGACGGCGATTGGCAGTCCGAGCGCCGCCGACGTTGCAACCGCATTATGAATTCTGATATTGCACGCGGTCATGAAGGGGACCGAGACGAAAGCACCACCGGCGCCAAACATGCTCGATATCAGACCGATGCCGGTGCCGACCGCCGACATTGCCCATTTTCCGGGAAGCTCGCGCGTGGCTTCCGGTTGACGGCCGATCAGCATATGTGTGGCGGCGAGCGCTACGACGACAGCGAAGGCTCCTGCTAGAACACGACCCGGTATCCCCTTGACGATCAGCGGGCCCACGAGCGATCCCAGTGCAATTCCCGGAACAAGAATCAGAAAGACCGGCCACAGGACAGCGCCGTGCGCATGATGCGCGCGTAGGCTCGATAACGACGTGAAAACGGTGGCCGCGATCGCGGTGGCAATTGCCATGTGAACCACGTGCTCGGGCGCAAATGCCTGGTGAGCGAACATCAGGGTCAGCAGCGGCACCATCGTCATGCCGCCGCCGACTCCGAGAAGTCCGGCCAGGAACCCGACCATGCAGCCGAGCGCAATGAACGCCGGGATCAGCGCCCAGTCCACCCGCTGCCTGCCAGCCTCAAACCTGCTGCAATATGACGCGTGACTGCTTCTCCTGCATCGTCGAGACCAGCAGCTTGAGTAACGCGTGCACGGCGCGTGACGCAGGAGCGGGCGTCCCGGTCAGGTCAGCAAGCTCAATGACCGAACCGATCAGCGCGCCGACTTCCACCGCCCGTCCTGCTTCCACGTCCTGCAGCGTTGAAGTCTTGTGCTTACCGACCTTCTCGGCGCCCTCGATGCGCTTCTCCAGCGGCACGCGGAAGGTCACTCCGAGTTTCTGGGCAATTGCCTGCGCCTCGCGCATCATGTCGGCCGCCAGCTCACGCGTCTCAGGCTCCTGGCAGATGTCGGACAACGTCGCATGGGTCAGCGCGCTGATCGGGTTGAAGCTCATGTTGCCCCAGAGCTTGAGCCAGATTTCCGAGCGGATGTCGCCAAGGACCGGCGACTTCCAGCCAGCGGCGACCAGTGCATCCGATATTTTGCTGACTCGCTCGCTCGTGTTTCCGTCCAGTTCCCCCACAGGGAAGCGATCGCCTTCGAGCCTCTTCACCACGCCGGGTGCAACGATTTCGCCCGCGGGGTAGACGACACAGCCGATGATGCGGCGCGCTTCGATATTCTGTTCGATCACGCCGTCCGGATCGGCGGATTTGAGCCGGTAGCCTGCATGCGGGCCGGCGAAATTCTGGAAGTACCACCACGGCAGGCCGTTTTGCAGCGTCACGACCAGCGTGTCGTCGCCGAACAGAGTGCGCATCTGCGGTGCCACGTGTGTAATCGTGTAAGCCTTCAGCGCCAGCAGCACTAAATCCTGCAAACCGGCAGCGGCGCAGCTCCCGACCGCATGCAGGTTTTGCGCGATTTCTTCCGAGCCGTCGGGGTGAACGAGCTTGAGCCCATTTATGCGGATGGCTTCCAGATGTGCGCCCCGGTCCACCACGGTGACTTCATGACCCGCCAGCGCCAGCCGCACCGCCAGCATGCCGCCGATGGCGCCGGCTCCGATGACTGCGATTCTCATCGTTTGTCTACTCCACGCGATTGGTCAGCATGCCGATATCATCGATGACGATGCTGACGGTGCTGCCCGGTTTCATCGAACCGACGCCAACCGATGTGCCACACGCGATGACATCTCCCGCTTCCAGGGTCAGGTCGCGCGAGATGAGACTCACCAATCGAGCCGGTGCGAATATCGCGTCGGCGACCGGATAATTCTGCCGCTCCTGGTTGTTCAGAATCGTCCTGACGACAAGCGTTGCCGGATCGACGTCGGTTGCAATCACCGGACCGAACACGCCGAACGTGTCGAAGCTCTTGGCGCGCGTCCACTGTGCGAAGCCGGAATCCTTGTTCAGGATGTCAACCGCGGTGACATCGTTGATACAGGTGTAGCCGAAGATGTGACTCGCCGCATCGGCTTCGCCCACCGCGCGGCAGCGCTGGCCGATGACAATGCCGAGCTCGCCTTCGAACAGGACCTTGCCGGCGTACGACGGTGGTGTGCGAATCGTCTCGCCGCTCGCAAGAAACGAACTGTTGGCCTTCAGAAAGTAAAGCGGCTCGGTCGGGACCGCGTGAGCGAGCTTCGCGACGAGCGCATGGTAGTTGTCGACGAGTGCCACCATCTTGCTCGGGGTGGTCGGCGTCAGCAGCTTCACCGCGCTGAGCGGGACCGATTGTCCGGTTGGCCGCGGATTCCCCAACATGTCGCCCGCGTGCAGTGCGATCGTGTCGTGCTCGACCGTGCCGAAACATTCGCGGCCTTCGTAACTGACGCGTGCCCATAGTGGCATCGTTAGTCCTTCTCTTTCGACCCGGTGTACTTCAACATCAGAAATCCGCCACGTTCTCTTCGCGCAGGCGCCTCTTCGCCTCGGCACGATGGTGCTGCCACAACGCAAATACCACCGACGCTACCGCGGCGGCGAGCAGCGCTCCCGAGATCGGCCGCGTCACGAAAAGCCAAGGATCCGGATCCGTCATGATCGAGCGGATCAGGTTGATCTCGATCAGATCGCCGAGGATCACGCCGAGAATGAATGGCGCCAGCGGTAGCCCAACCTTGACCATTGCGTAGCCGAGCACTCCGAAGGCGAGCAGCACGTACACATTCGACATCGTGTTGTTCAGCGCGAACGCGCCGACTGCGCACAGCACCAGCACGATCGGATAGAGCAGCGACTTAGGCACGGTGACGACCTTCAGCGCCCAGCGTGCGCAGATGCCGGTGATCAACACCATGATCGGGTGCGCAAGCAGGTAGGCCGCGAAGATCCCGTACGCCAGCGTGGGCTGCTGCGATATGAACAATGGGCCCGACTGAATGCCGTGGATCGTCAGTGCGCCCAGCATCACGGCGGTGACGGCGTCGCCGGGGATACCGAACGCCATGATCGTGACGAGCGAGCCGCCTACGTTCGCGTTGTTCGAGGCCTCGGCGGCGATGATGCCTTCCGGATTTCCTTTGCCGAATTCCTCCGGGTGCTTCGAAAACTTCTTCGCCTGGTCATAGGCCATCATGTTCGCCGCACTGCCGCCGATCGCCGGCAACACGCCGATCCAAACGCCGATCAGCGAGCTCCACAGCAGCAGAAATGGGCGCGACAGGATTTCCCACGTCACCTTCGCGTGCGAGATAGCCAGCACCGCCGCGGCGCTCACCGCCTGCGCAAGACGCCGGGTGCCTCCCATCTTCTCGGCATCGGTCATGATCTGCGAGAACGCGAATACGCCGATCAGCACCGGCAGAAAGCCGACACCTCCCTCCAGGAACGGAATGCCGAACGTAAGACGCGGCACGCCCATCATCGGATCGTTGCCGAGCACCGTCACGACAAGCCCCAGCATGCCCGCGATGAGTCCCTTCAGCAGCGACGCCTCGACCAGTCCCGCGACCATCGACAGCGCCAGCACGAACAGCGAGAAGTACTCCCACGGTCCGAACCGGAGCGCGAATGCGGCGAGCGGGCCGGTGGCCGCGATCAGAAAGATTCCGCCCAGCAGTCCACCGTAGAACGACGCCCAGATCCCCAGCCACAGAGCTCGCCCCGGCTCGCCCTTTCTGGCCAGAGGGAAACCGTCGAACATCGTCGCCATCGACGACGGCGTGCCCGGAATCCCCAGCAGAGTCGCGGTAATGAGTCCCCCAGCCGAGCCGCCGACATATATACCGACCATCGCGGACAGCCCCTGCAGCGGATCGAGTCCGAAGGTGAAAGGCAGCGCGACAATGATCGTCATCGTGATCGTCACGCCGGGCAGCGCGCCGCCGATCACGCCAACCAGCGTGCCGAGCGTCAGCGGAACCAGGTATTTCAGTTGAACGATGTTGGCGATGCCCGCGCCGAGGAGTTCGTACATTGCCTAGGCCCTATGGATCACAGCACGGCGAGTGAAGGGTTGCGCGGCAAAGACCGCCTTTCGAGGTGAAATGTCTGCCGCGGTTGTCACGATCTCTGCCCGCTCCAAAGCGGCTGGCTCAATTGCTCCGTGAACGAAGACAACATCAGGTTGAAGCTGACGCTGATCCGCTCCGCCTCGTTCGGGTTGGCATCGACCGAGTGTTCGAGCCAGGACGGAAAGATCAGCAGCGTGCCGCTGCGCACCGAGACGACAACCTGATCGGTGTTCTCGGCCGTCAGCTCGACCACCGGCGGCCGGATCACACCGGCCTGCCGTCGCGGGTCATGAAAGTTGATGCGGTCGGCGCCGGCGTCGGTGCGGACGTAGTACACGCCGCTGAGGAAGTTGTTGGGGTGATTGTGCGCCTTGTGCGAGGCGCCCTTGGCCAGCACCGTGGCCCAGCAGCCGGTGATCTCGAAGGCGTCGTGACCGATGCGCATGAAGCGCAGGATGCTCGTGACGCCACGCTCGACGCATGACACGAGCTCGCGCAGTTCGTCGCGCCGATGCAGCGCTTGTTCAGACTGCCAGCCACGGCCGGCCTCGAGTGGCGGCAGCTCGCGCCGCAGGTCCGCCAGCACTGCCCCGATCTTCGAGTTCAGCGACTCTCCCAGGCCGGCCTCGAGCTGGATCTTCCAGACCAGGCTGGGAAACATCGGAATCACGTCCGACGAGGCGATCCACGCTTGGCGTTCCGCGATCAAGCCAGCCGCACTCATCACGCCAGTTTTTTCCTCTTAGCGCTGTGTAAGTACGGCGTAGATTGCGCGCCACAGTTGCCAGGCTTCGCGCAGTTTCGGTGTGAGGTCAACGTGCTCGAGGTCCGAGAGCACAAACAACTCGGCCTGGCCAGCGGGCAACGCCTTCGCCAGGCTGATGCTTTCGCCGTATGGAATCATGTCATCGCCAGCGCCATGCACAAGGATGAACTGTGCCCGCACAGCGCTGAGGTCGTGAGCGGCCAGGTTGAGGCGCTCAGCATCGTCGCGCAGCTGCTGTGGCAGCTGCTCCAAAAGCGCTGCGCTACGCGCAGGGTCGGTGTTGACGATGAACTGATAGACGCGATTCCCGACTGGCCCAAGGCGCTCTAGCTCTGCACTTACGTCGGCCTGCGGGTCGATGAATTTGCGGCGGGCAAGCGTTTCAAAAGTGGCACGTTCGTGCGGGTCGTCTAGGCGAACCGCGTTGCTCAGGGCATAGACCCACTTGCCGTATTCCTTTGGCGGACGCTGCAGCGTAACGCCGTGCGCCTCATAGCGGCCTGTTGTGAGATAGCCGAGCGTCCGCGGTAAATCGTGGTAGCCACCGATCGCCACAACGAAACTTACCCGGCTCGACAACTCCGGTTTCAACAAGGCTAGTACGGCCGGTCCTAGCGCGACGCTCGTTGTCAAGACACCGACGCGCCCGCCCTGCGCAAGTTCCGGCTGGGCAAACAGCCAGTCTAGGGCGTCGGCAATATCCTGTTCGGTCTCGGGGAGAAGCCGTAACTCGCGCAGCGCCACTACGTCGGGAACCAACACTGCGAATCGTGAGCGTGCCAGCGAGGTGGAAAATGCGATCACGCGCGGGTCATCTTTTCCGCGCTCCGCCGCACCGGCGACAAACACGATGCCGGCCTGCGCGCCGGCGTTGGGAAGATAGATATCCGCGTTGTAGGTGCGCGTACCACGCTGATATGTGACCAAACGTCGCGTTGCCTGCGGTCGAAGGTCGAGCCACGCCGGCAAAGGCTGACCCACCAGGTCGGCCAACAACAGTACCGCCTCGTAGCCTTGCCATACGGGTTTGAGCAGGAACAACGCGCCGAGCAGGATCGCCACGAGGACAAGGATCCGGATGCGGCGCCAAGCGCCACGGTTCGCGTTCGTGTCCCTGCTAACAATCGAGTCAGGCATCGGAGTCTCGTTCCATTCGCACTCATCACGCCGCAAGCGCCGCTGCCGCATGCGGCCGAGCTTCGGCATCGGCATCGGGCTCGAACACGCTCGCGAGGATCGCGCGTCGCGCGGCATCGCGCAGTGCGA
>JBGTEW010000447.1:0-2562 GCA_041747615.1 Burkholderiaceae bacterium
CCATCAAGCGGCGCTACGAAGCGCCGCTCAAACGCATCTTCGAGGGCGGTCAATGACGCTGCTGCCCATCGTGCTGCCGTGGGCGATCGGCGCGATCGCACTGGCAATGCTGCTTGCGCTCTGGCGCCTGCTGCGCGGCCCGACGCTGCCCGACCGCATTCTCGCGCTCGATACGCTGTATATCAACTCGATCGCGCTACTGATCCTGATCGACATGCGCTTTTCCACCACGCTGTTCTTCGAGGCGGCACTGGTGATCGCGATGCTGGGCTTCATCGGCACCGTGGCGTTGTCGAAATACCTAATGCGAGGCGACATCATCGAATGACTGCAATTTTCGACTGGCTGCTGTCGGCGTTGGTCGTCACCGGCGTGTTCTTCGCGCTGGTCGGCGCGATCGGGCTCGTCAAGCTGTCTGATTTTATGAAGCGTCTGCACGGCCCGACCAAGGCCAGCACACTCGGCGTCGGCTGCGTGCTGGTTGCCTCGATGATCTACTTCGCGCTGACCGGCGAAGCGAGCCTGCACGAGCTGCTGATCACGCTGTTCATCTTCATGACCGCGCCGGTGGCCGCGCATTTGATGGTGAAGGCCGCGCTGCGCGCCGATCCGACCATGGCGCCGCCCGATCCGCCGCAGGCTGAGCCGCCGGCGCCGGACCCAAGCAACCGTCGGGCAACAATCGAATAGGAGCTTTATGCCCGCCAAGGACACCGTCGCCACCGTCATCACCTGCCTGCGCTACCGCGATGCGCCGGCCGCAATCGAATTGATGACGCATCCCGATCAAACCAGCGGGCGTGAGACTCAGAGCGCGTATGTGATCGTCGACGATGGGGACACAACTTATGCGAGCGCAAAGAACAACGGCGCCGAGATCGTGATGGACATCAAGGATGAATGAAGACTACGGCGGGCGCGGATTCGCGTGCCGCGATCTCGAAGGGCATCTGTGGAACTTTGGCACCTACGATCCCTGGCGTGAACCGCAGGCATGAAGCTGGATGTTCAACCGCTGACACCGCAGCGCTGGAACGATCTGGTTGCGTTGTTCGAAAGCCGCGGCTGCTCGATCGCGCGCGGCTGCTGGTGCATGTTCTATCGCGAAAGCGGCAGGACGATTGTGGCGCCGGGGCAAAGCGTGCGCGACGCGCGCAAGCGGGCGATGAAGCGGCTGGTGAATCGCGGCGTCGTGACGGGATTGATCGGTTACTTCGACGGCCGGCCTGTCGGCTGGGTTTCGCTCGGACCGCGCGAGCAGTACGCGAAGCTCGCGCGTTCGCCGGTGATGAGGCCGGTCGATGACAAACGGGTCTGGTCGATCGTCTGCTTTGTCGTGGCCAGCGACATGCGCCATCAAGGTGTTGCTGCCGCGATGCTGCAAGGCGCGCTGGCATGGGCGCGCGAAAACGGTGTGACCCTGGTCGAGGCCTACCCGATCGATAAGGCGACGCGTTCGGTCGACGATTGGATGTGGCACGGCGCGAAATCGATGTACGACAAATCCGGCTTCGTCGAAGTCGCGCGTCGTAAACCGACGCGGCCCATTGTTCGAAAGCGGCTGCGCGTTACGACGGCGGTACTGCCAGGCGTCCGGTAACGGAAAATTTGCCCGCGCCCTGCGGCGAGACGACGACCATCTCGCCAGTTCCGAGAGAAACTCCGGTCAATGCTGCAATCGTCGATCCGTGTGAAACGAGCATGACGTTGCCGCGTCGTGGCTGGCTGACGAACGCGTGCACCTCGCCGAGCTGCTTCGCCGCGTTCTCCGGGCGTCCGAAGAGATTGGCAAGCGGTTGCCATGTTTCGGCTTTGCCGAACGCCAGTTTCGCTGTCTCGATGCAGCGGCACCAAGGCTGGCGAGCACGCGATCGATCTGAATGCCGCGTGCACGAAACGTGTCACCGATCAGCCGCGCATGTTGCCGGCCTTCGTCGGTCAGATTGCGCTGCGTGCCACAGTCGTCGATGCACATGCCGGGCGGATCACCCGCGCCGGGTGTCGTGACTGCGTGAGGCATCAGCACGACCTGGCCGCCAGTCTTCAGCAGTGACCAAAGCCGCTCTTCAGCGCGCGCATCACCCGGCGCTGCCAGCAGTGCAAGCACGGCGATCACTGCCAGCTGTTTCTTCATGCCGAATGGCTCACGCAAGGAACTTCAGCACCGCGGGCACCTGCCGCCGCAGCAACGCATTGCGTGCGGTCCATTCCGCCTCGGGTGTCAGAGCTTCGAGGAATCGAGCGTCGCCGGCCACCAGCGCCGCGATCGGAACGCCGTCGCGGTAGAGCACGCGGTTACCGGTCAGTGCAGGGAGCCGGGCGCCGGGAGTGATAATGCCCACCAGGTTCAGCGGATCGGCGCCGCTCAGGCTGATCAGTGCACCGGACTGTTCGCGCCGACGGGCATTTCGCAGCAGTCCAATCGCTTCGGGAACCGCGAATTGTTCGCCTGATAATCCGGCAACAAAACGCCCACCGCGGATCTCGCCGCGTGCCTCGAGCCGTCGGTAGCACCGCAGAAGGTCGCGCCAAGGCGGCAGCCACTGCGCCTCGCGTGCGATC
>JBGTEW010000448.1:0-4422 GCA_041747615.1 Burkholderiaceae bacterium
AGAATCTTCCGTACGATGATCTGAAAGACTTTCGAGCGATTGCACGAATCGGCAATGCTGCATTCGTGCTTTGTACAAACCCGTCGCTTCCGGTCAAGACCGTCGGCGAGCTTGTTGCCCTGGCCAAGCAGCAGCCTGGCAAGATCAACTATTCCTCTCCGGGAAACGGTTCGCCCGGGCACCTGGGGATGGAAATGCTGAAGGGCATGTCGGGCACGAATCTCGTGCACGTGCCGTACAAGGGCGCGGCGCAGGCGACTACCGATCTGATCGGCGGGCAAGTGCAGGCCGGCTTCGTGGTCGAGTCGAGCGCGATTCCGCACCTCAAGGCAGGAAAGCTGCAGGCGCTTGCCATTTCGAGCGCCACCCGCGCTGCAAAGCTGCCCGATGTACCCACTATCGCCGAGTCGGGCTTTCCCGGCTTCGACGTCGTGTCCTGGATCGGCCTGCTCGCACCGGCGCAGGTACCGGCCGAGATCGTCGACAAGATCAGCGCGGACGTCATCAAGATCGTGAATACGTCAGAGGTCCGTGATCGGATCGTGGGGATCGGACTGACGCCGTTTCCCGCTCCGGCGAAGGAGTTCGCCACCTATATGGCGAGCGAGCACCAGAAGTGGGCCAAGGTGGTCAAGGACTCGGGCGCGACCCTGGACTGATATGACGGAGCAACCCGCCTTCTCGATGGTGAAAATTCCGGCCGAGCGCACGGTGGATTCGGCGACTTCATGGCAACGGACCAGACCAAGTGGGCGGAAGTCGTCAAGAAATTCGGAGCTCGTCTTGACTGATGCGTGACTCCGATTTCTACGCTGACCTGGAAGGTCGGCTCGCTGCGACAAGACAGGAAGGGCTGTTCAAGTCCGAGCGGGTGATCGTCTCGCGCCAGGGTGCCGAGGTGACATGCGACGACGGCGTGACCCGGATCAACCTGTGCTCGAATAACTATCTCGGTCTTTCGGGGCAGGACGATCTGGTCGATGCCGGGATCACAGCGTTGCGCCGGTACGGTTACGGCATGTCGTCGGTACGTTTTATCTGCGGCACTCAGAGCGTGCATCGCGACCTGGAAAAGCGCCTCGCTCAGTTCCTCGGCACCGAGGATGCGATCCTGTATGCGGCGGCGTTCGATGCCAACGGCGGGCTTTTCGAGGTGCTGCTTGACGCCGACGATGCGGTCATCGCGGACGAGCTCAACCACGCATCGATCATCGATGGCACACGTTTGTGCAAGGCGAAGCGGTTGCGATACCGGCACGACGACATGGAAGACCTGGCACGCAAACTCGACGAAGCCGCGACGTCGCGCTACCGGCTGATTGCCACCGATGGCGTGTTCTCGATGGACGGCACGATCGCCCGGCTCGATCGGATCTGCGATCTTGCCGAGCGCTTCGGCGCGTTGGTTATGGTCGACGACAGCCATGCCACCGGGTTCATGGGCAAGACCGGCCGCGGCACGCACGAGCATCACG
The DNA here is from genome assembly GCA_041747615.1 of Burkholderiaceae bacterium. Lineage (GTDB taxonomy): Bacteria > Pseudomonadota > Gammaproteobacteria > Burkholderiales > Burkholderiaceae_F > JACCZX01. Next base: position 1,476 of record JBGTEW010000448.1, read on the forward strand.
GCGTGATGGATCGCATCGATCTCCTCACCGGCACGCTCGGCAAGGCGCTGGGCGGCGCGATGGGTGGGTTCACCGCGGGCCGCACCAGTGTGATCGAGAGCCTGCGGCAGCGCTCGCGGCCGTATCTGTTCTCGAACAGCCTTGCTCCGGTGATCGCCGGAACCTCTCTGCATGTGCTCGACCGGTTGTCGTCGTCCACCGAGCTGCGCGACTGCCTGTTCCGTAACGCTGCGTTCGTTCGTAAGGCGCTTGGCGGGCTGGGATATCGTTGAAGCCCGGCGAGCACCCGATCATCCCGGTGATGGTGTTCGACGCCGCGCTGGCGCAGCGCCTCGCGCAGCACCTGTTCGAGTTGGGCGTGCTGGTCAGCGGCTTCTTCTTCCCTGTGGTGCCGATAGGGCAGGCGCGGGTCAGGGTGCAGGTATCGGCCGGCCATACGCAGGATCAGCTCGACCGCGCGATCGCCGCCTTTGCGAGTGCCGCGCGCCACCTCGGCATCAGTGCTTAGGATGCAGCGCGTTCTTGTGATCGGCGCCAACGGCCAGATCGGCAGCGAGCTGGTCGACGCGCTGGCCGACCGCGATGGTATCGACAGCGTGATCGCCGCCGATATCACTCCGCCGCCAAAGCCCCGCCGGGTGCAGTTCGAAACGCTTGACGTGCTGGATGCGCCGATGCTGGCGGACGTCGTCAGGCGGCACGAAATCGAAGAGGTCTACCAGCTTGCCGCGATACTGTCTGCGGCGGGCGAAGCCTCGCCGCTGCGTGCGTGGACGCTGAACACGAGCGGACTGCTGAACATCCTGGAGCTGGCGCGCGAAGGACGCATCCGCCGCGTGTTCTGGCCGTCGTCGATCGCGGCGTTCGGGCCGCACAGCACACCGGTGGATACACCGCAGCTGACAGTGATGGATCCACGCACGATGTACGGCATCAGCAAGCTGGCGGGCGAGCGGCTGTGCGAGTACTACTTCGCTCGCTTCGGAGTCGATGTGCGCAGCCTGCGCTATCCCGGCGTGGTCAGCTACAAGACGACACCCGGCGGCGGCACGACCGACTACGCGATCGCCATTTTTCATGCAGCCAGGCAGCACACCGTCTATCGATGTTTCCTGAAGCCCGATACGCGCCTGCCGATGATCTATATGCCGGACGCGGTGCGGGCCACGCTCGAGTTGATGCAGGCGGATTCGACGAAGCTGCAGCAGCGGTCTTCGTACAACCTGGCCGGCGTCAGCTTTACGCCGGCCGAGCTCGCTTCGGCGATCACGCGGCATGTGCCTGACTTCAGCGTGGTCTACGAGCCGGACTCCCGCCAGGCGATTGCCGACACCTGGCCGCGGTCGATCGACGACAGCGAGGCTCGCCGCGACTGGGGTTGGCGCGTGCGCTGGGCGCTTGACGATCTGGTGGTTGACATGCTGCGCAATATCCCGCTCGCGTCCGACCGCGAGCCCAGATTAGAGCGCGTGCTTACGCAATGACGCGCGGTTGATCGCCGGCTAGCGCGGCGGTGCGGTCTGCACGAACTCGACCACATCCTCGAGTGCCGGCGCCAGAAAACGCAGCGGCCCGGCAAACGCCCCGATCAACGTGACGTGATTGGTGCGCGGATAAAACTTCAGCGTGACGGGTACGCCGGCCTGCTGCAGCTTGCCGGCCATCTGCCTGGTGTTGCGTTCGGGGTTGATCAGATCATCTTCGGGGGCTGCCGCGAGAAAGGTCGGCGGCGCGGTGCGTGACACATATCGGATCGGCTGCGACTCCGGCGGGCTCGCCGGGTGAAGGAACACCGGCTTGACCTCCGGATTTTCGATCGGCAGGAAATCGTAGGCGCCGGCCAGCCCGATCCATCCTGCGAGCTGAGCCGGCTTCGCGCCTTCTGCTCCCAGCCAGCGCGGATCGAGCGCCATCATCGCGGCGTTGTACCCGCCCGCGCTGTGCCCCATCACGAAGCCGCGCTTCGGATCTGCGCCCAGCCGCGCTGCTTCGCGCAATGCCCAGGCCACCGCGGCGGCGCTGTCCTTCAGGAAATCCGGATAACGCACCTCCGGATAGAGCCGATAGTCCGGGACGACGGTGATGATGCCGCGCGCGGCCAGCGCTTCGCCGACGAAGCGATACTCCTCGCGCTCGCCGCGGTTCCACGATCCGCCGTAGAAAAACACGACCAGTGGCCATCCCTCGGCCGGCCGCACCCGCGCAGATGTTGCGCGTGGTGTGTAGACGTCGAGCTGGCGGCGATCGCCGGCACCGTACGCCGCGCTGGTGAGTTCGTGCGAATCGGACGGAACGAGCGCGTTGAGCGCGCGGATCGGCGAGCACGCTACGGCAGCGGTAATGAGCGCGAGCAGTCCGGCGAGCAGCCGCGCGATCCTCAGAAACGCCTCGCCGTCACGTGTCAATGGCACCGGCAAGAATCACCGGCCCGGTCGGCCCGCCGGTGGGCGATCCGCCGGCGGGCTCGACGGTGATCGCCAGTTGCGCACCTTTGCGCAGCTGACCTCTGTGCCCCTCAGGCACTCGTAATCTTCCGTCGACCTGCCCGAGCACTGCCAGCGACAGCGGCGCGCCACCTTCCGGAATGACCCACAACTCGTAGCTCTGCAGAGGCCCGGCAACGATCGGCCGCGCAGCGCGCAGTTCCAGAGTGCTGCGATCCGACGATAGCGCGGCGGTAACACTTGGCGGAGCGCCTTTCAGCGCCAGTTGGGCGATCGGCGTTAAGGTCGTTTCCGTCGTTGCGCGCAGCGCCAGTAGCGCAATGCCCAGTACGAATGCCGCCGTGACGCCGAATGCCCATCCGCGCAGGAACGGCACGCGCGAATGCCACGGCGCCCGGTACTGCGTCAGATTGAGCTCCTGTTGCAGCCGCTCCCAGCCGGTGGCAGGCGGAGTTTCAGCGATGCGTTCGCTGTAACGCGGCGTGAATTCCCGCTGCAGCGTG
>JBGTEW010000449.1:0-3637 GCA_041747615.1 Burkholderiaceae bacterium
AGCATCAGCGTCGCGTTCAGGAACTCGACGTCGAACGGGGGATCCTTGCGCATCAGCACTGCGGCATAGTGCGTCAGTGGCTGATCGCGCTGCCCCTGGTCTACGTACCACGGATCTGTTTGCTGCGTGATCGCGAGTTGATGCGACTGCATTCGCACCAGGCCATCGGCGCTGTCGAACCGCAGGCTGGCGGGGGTGCCGGCGTGCACGACGTGGCCACGCCGCGCGGCTTCGCGCATCATCGCGACCGTCGAATCCTTGTACGCCTTCAGATGATCGAGCGGATCGATGATGAACAGCAGCGTCAGCGGCATGGCCGGAATCGACGCCGCGATCTCAGCCGGCGATCGCAGCCGCCAGTGCCGCGCTCGGTGCCGGCAGGTCGAGCACTTTTGACGCCGTGCTTTCGAGCTCGATGGCAGCGGCCAGCAGCGCCAGACGCGCAATCACCCCGTAGGAGTAGAAGCGGTTCGGTGCACTGTCGCCCGCCTGCGCGCTGCAGTCGGGCAGATTGCAGCTTTCGGGAAATGCCAGCGGCACGAAGTGCATGCCGGGCGCATTCAGGTTCTGGTCGGGACCGCGCTCGGTATGCACCCGATAAAAGCCGCCGACGACATAACGGTCGATCATGTAGACGACCGGTTCCGCGGCCGCGCCGTCAACGTTCTCGCGCGTTGGCACCCCTTCCTGAATGATGACCTCGGTGACTTCCAGCCCTTCCTTGACGACCGCCATCTTGTTGCGCTGCTTGCGGTTCAATCCGCGCACTTCGGAGGCGTCACGCACCGTCATCACCCCCATGCCATAGGTGCCAGCGTCGGCCTTGACCACCACGTACGGTGTATCGGTAATGCCATGCTCGCGATACTTGTCTCGCATCCGTTCGAGCACGAAGTCGATGTTGCTCGCGACGCACTCTTCTCCGGAGCGTTCGTGAAAATTGACCTCACCGCAGCGCCCGAAGTACGGGTTGATGAACCATGCGTCGATGCCGATCAGCTGCGCAAACTCTTCCGCGATCTGGTCATAGGCGGCAAAATGGTTCGACTTGCGGCGCACGGCCCACCCGGCCTGCAGCGGCGGGATCACGATCTGGTCGTCGAGTCCAAGCAGGATCGACGGAATACCCGCTGATAAATCGTTATTCAGCAGGATCGCGCAGGGATGAAACCCGGCGACGCCGATGCTGCCGCCGTCGCGCACCAGCGGCTCAATTGTCAGCTCTTCGCCGTCGCCAAGCACGATCGGAGTCGGCTGTGTAATGTCCTCGGCCAGTGAGCCGAGCCGCACTTCGAGGCCCGTCTGTCGCAGGATTCGCACCAGCCGCGCCACATTAGTCAGATAGAACTGGTTGCGCGTGTGCCGCTCGGGAATCAGCAACACGTTGCGCGCTTCGGGACAGATTCGATCGATCGCGCTCTGTGCCGCCTGCACCGCCGCCGGCAGCATTTGTTCGGACAGGTTGTTGAATCCGCCAGGAAACAGATTCATGTCCACCGGCGCCAGTTTGTAGCCTGCATTGCGCAGATCCACCGAGCCGTAAAACGGCGGCGTGTGATCCTGCCACTGCAGGCGGAACCAGCGCTCGATGGCCGGCAAGGAGTCAAGAATCCGCTGCTCGAGTTCGAGCAGCGGACCCGGCTGTGCGGTCACCAGATTGGGAACGGCGGGATGCGGCACATCACACTCGCTTGCGCGCCGCGTCGTGGGGCAGCTGCGCTCATCATTCGGACGGGCAGTTTACCTGCGGCTTGCCAGGTTCCGTCCCGCCACGATCGGGCCGATGCCCCTCAGCCCACGGCGCGCCGCGAGTTCGAGCGCCAAGTAAGTAACTCCGGCAATCAGCAGTGGCCCGAGATAGAACACCGCGCGGTAAGCGAGCAGCGCCGCCAGCAGCTCGGTGGCCGGGTACGCGCCCGCCAGCAGCGACAGAAACACGGCCTCCAGCACGCCCAGTCCGGCCGGGATATGCGTGATCACACCGGCCACGCTGCTGACCAACAGGGCACCGAGCACGGTGACGAAACCCACTTTGCCTTGCAGCAGCACGTACAGCACGGTTGCGACCAGCGACCAGTGCGTCACCGATGCCATGATTTGCAGCGCCGCGATGCGTGCGCGCGGCAGCTCGATCGCGTGGCCGCGCACGCTCCAGCAGCGCTGCCGCGACCATCGGCATGCGGCCAAATAGATAGTGACAACCGCCAGCATGACGATGCCAAGCAGGCGCAACACGGCGCCGGAAACCGGTGCATCGTCGGGCAGCTCGACCAGGCCGCTGGCGAACGCGGCGCCTGCCAGCGCCAGGTAGCCGATCCAGTTCGTCAAAAGGCTGAAGCCGACGATGCGCGTGATCACTGCCGTATCCAGACCGAAACGGCTGTACAGCCGATAGCGGAGCGCGACGCCACCGACCAGCGCGCCCAGATTCAGGTTGAACGCGAAACTGACTCCCGCCACTGCCAGCGTGCGGCCAATGGAGAGGCGGTGCCCGGTATAGCGACGAGCCAGCAGGTCGTAGCTGATGTATGCAGCATGCGCCGCAATCGCGATCGCGGCAGCCATCGCCACGGTCGTAAGCGACAGCGCGCGCAGCGCACCGAGTACGGCACTCCAGTCGATCTCGCGCGCCCGCCAGCCGATCAGTGTGAGCACCGCGACCGCAAAGGCGATCAACGCGATTCGTCTCACGCGCGGCCAGGTCCGACGCCAGCGCGACAGCGCTGCCTCGGGATGACCGGAACGTTCTTCGTCTTTCAAGGTGCGTGCGGACATGCTCTCACTCACCGCGGATCGACGCGTTAGCCGCCGCCTTCGTATCGATGAACTGTCCGCGAACGAAAGATCGGATGCGCCAGCTGAGATGTGGCAGTGCGCTCAGCCAGCGCGGAAACCCGCGCGAAACGTGATATGCCAACGAACCCAGCAGGTAGCGCCACATCGTCAGCCTTGGAAGTCCCTCGGGCTTCGACTGCTCGCAGTCGTGATCGATCAAGTGCTGCAGACGTTGCTGCAATGTGGCCGCAAACGCGGCGTCGCGGATCAAGACGTTTGCCTCGAGATTCAGCGCCAGACTAAGCGGATCGAGATTGCTCGAACCGACAGTGCTCCAGATGCCGTCGACCACCGCCACCTTGCCGTGCATCTCCCGCCGGCAGTATTCGTGAATCGCCACGCCATCCTGGATCAGACTTTCATACAGCAGGCGTCCTGCCATCCGTGCGATCGGCACATCGGGATTGCTCTGGAGGATCAGATCGACAGCCACGCCGCGAGCCGCGGCGCGTCGCAGATCACGCAGCAGCCGGTAACCGGGGAAAAAGTACGCGTTGGCGATCAAAATTCTATGGCGCGCCGAACGGATGGCCATTCGATACGCACGCTCGATGTCGGTGCGGTGATAATGGTTGTCGCGGCTGATGAAGGCGATCTCGGCGCTGCCCGGCGCTATCTGCGGCGTTGGCGCGCCGACCAGACCCGGCGCGCGACGATCATCGCGCCGCGGGATCGGTGTCATGAATGCGCGGCGCCACAAGTTCACCAGTTTCAGCTCCCGCTGCACCGGCGCCAGTGCCTCGCGCACGAAGCCGTGGATACGCTCGACCACCGGGCCTTCGATGCGGGCCGCATAGTCCTG
>JBGTEW010000450.1:0-7077 GCA_041747615.1 Burkholderiaceae bacterium
ACGCGGCGCGCCCAGCTGCTGACGGAAGAAATCGCGCGGCTCGAAAAGGAATACGCAGACCTGGACGAGGTCCTGCGGAGTGAAAAGTCCGCGGTGCATGGAGTGCAACACATCAAGGAAGAGATCGACAAACTGCGCTCGCAGGTGGCGGAGCTGCAGCGCAAGGGCCAGTACGACAAGCTGGCCGAGATTCAGTACGGAAGACTGCCGCAGCTCGAAGCGCAGCTGAAGGAGGCCGAGCAGTCAGAAGCGCCGGTCGGCAAGCCGAAGCTGCTGCGCACGCAAGTTGGCGCTGAGGAGATTGCCGAAGTCGTGTCGCGTGCAACCGGCATTCCGGTGGCGAAGATGATGCAGGGTGAGCGCGAGAAGCTGCTCGCTATGGAGGGGTTCCTGCACCGCCGCGTGGTGGGTCAGGACGAGGCCGTGCGGCTCGTGTCCGATGCAATCCGACGCTCGCGGGCAGGACTCGCCGATCCGAATCGCCCGTACGGTTCGTTCCTGTTCCTCGGTCCGACCGGGGTCGGCAAGACCGAGCTGACCAAGGCACTCGCTGAGTTTCTGTTCGACACCGACGACGCGCTGATCCGCATCGACATGAGCGAATACATGGAAAAGCATTCGGTCGCGCGCATGATCGGCGCGCCGCCGGGCTATGTCGGCTATGACGAAGGCGGTGCACTGACCGAGGCAGTGCGCCGCAAGCCGTACGCGGTCATTCTGTTCGATGAAGTGGAGAAGGCGCATCCGGACGTTTTCGGTGTGCTGCTGCAGGTGCTCGACGACGGTCGCATGACCGACGGTCAGGGGCGCACCGTCGACTTCAAGAACACCGTGATCGTGATGACGTCGAATCTCGGCTCGCACGAGATTCAGCGCATGCAGGGACAGGAACCCGTGATCATCAAGCAGGCAGTGATGGCAGAAGTGCGCCAGCACTTCAGGCCTGAGTTCGTCAACCGGATCGACGAGATCGTCGTGTTCGATGCGCTCGACTCGAAGCAGATTCAGGCAATCGCCCGCATCCAGCTTAGCCGGCTCGAGCAGCGGCTGGCCGCGCACGGGATGAAACTCGTGGTCAGCGACGCCGCGTTGGCCGAGATCGGCAAGGTGGGCTTCGACCCGATGTATGGCGCGCGCCCGCTGAAGCGCGCGATTCAGCAGGAGATTGAGAACCCGGTGGCGAAGCTCGTGCTTGAGGGCCGGTTCGGTCCGAACGACGTGATTCCGGTCGATTTCAAGAACGGGAAGTTCTCATTTGATCGGATCGTGCACTGAGCTGAGGTGCCTGTCCGGATTGGCGCGTTTGCGCTCCTTCTTGCGTTTTCGAACGGGCGGAATCGGACTAGTCTCGTCGCATGCAGTGGCAGGCAATCGAGACAGTTCCGATCTGGATCGGCGATCAGGTCGCGCCGGCGCGAGCGGAAGCTATCGGTGCGGCGCTATTGCGCCGTGCGGTTCCGTTGTCTCGGCTGAACGACGGCCGACTGGAACCGCTGGCCACCGCGGCACTGGTGCGCGACGGCGACCGGACAGGGCTGTTGACCGCTGCGCATGTATTTGAGCGTGTCCAGGTAGGCGATCTTGCCGTTCCTCTGCCGCGCGACGGTCATGTGGCGCAATTGCGAGAGGGGCGCATCAGGATCGTGGTGCATCCGGTCAACGACGTTGCGATCCTGTGGATCGTGAATCGGCCGCTGGCGCAGCGGCTGTGCGCGAACTGGGACGCGAGCTCGCTGCACGATTGGACGGCAGATACTGTGCGCGCCAGTTACGTCCTTGCGGGTTATCCGGCATGCAACGCGCGTCGCATCAACGGCTGCGTGTATGTCAAGCCGCTGGTTCTTTTTACCGGCTTGCTCGGCGCACAGCGTTATCTGTATGCCAGGACCGCTGCGCGCCTCGATGGCATGACGATCTGGACGCCGGAACTCGACGGAGTTTCGGGCGCAATGCTGTGGGGCATCAGCGACGAAGGCGATGACGGCGTCACGTGCATGCTGCAGCCGGCGGCCGTTCAGGTGGCATTCCTGCACAGCGGGCACTTGCGTGCCGAGCCGATCACGTGCGTTCTCGACCTGCTGGAATACTCGCGACGACGATCACTTTCGGATACTGCTTCTGCGATTGCAGCGCGATAGGGAGCCGTTACAGCAACGTCGGATGGGTTCGCGTACCCATTAGTGCAGTGGCACCGCCGGTCGATCTTCCGCTTCTTCGGGCGGCTCGGCGTGCACGACATGACCGGCCGCATTCGGAAACATCGGCGCACCGCAGTCATCGCAGAACTCGAGCGGAAAGCGGTGGGCATGCGCTACAGCGCGAGTCAGATTGAGTGCCTTCAGAGCTTTGTCGATATCTTCCATCGTCTGCTCGTCATCATCGCCGAGCAAAGGCCATACGACGCCTTCGATGACGTCTTCACCGCTGGCAGTCTTCGAAAGCCCGATTCGCACTTCGCCCCCGGAGTTGCCAGTCGGGTCTTCAAACACGCCATAGGCAGCACTCAGCACGCCTGGGGCGAAGTCGTAGGCGAGCTTCAGGTAAGACACTGCCGCTTCCAGCGAAAACTCGCGCAACTCGCGGTCCGCATAACGCAGCCCGGCGTGGAACGCATTCGGCGAAAGGACCTTGAACCGGCAGCCGGTCAGCACGGGCTGAAGCACGCCAGCAGCCTGCTCGCGAAACGCCGACAGCGCGCCGATCTTCGAATCAGGGTCGACGCCCGATTCCTGCCAGTGGTAGAGCGGCGTACCCTGCGGAACAACGACCGCGACCAGCACGTAACGCGTATCGGCCAGCATCGCGACGGGCTCGCGCAGCTTCTTCGCATCGACATGCAAGGTAATGCCTTCCGCGGCGGCGTCACCCAGTTGCTCGACCTGACGCCTTACATCGGCGAACGCCTCGGGCAGTTGATCGATGGAGAACAGATAGTCGGCCAAACCGACGCGGGCATCGGCAGCGAGCAGATGCCCGCTCAGATGTGCACGCAAGCCATCGCACACCGTGGCAGCCAGATTGGCTGTCGGAAGCCGATAGCGCGACCAGGCAAGCAGCGGGATTGCAATCAGCAACGTGTCGTGCGGCTGACCGTCGATATCGACGACCGTGCTCTCGGCGCAGCTCTCGGCCAAGTCTGCCAGGTCATCGTATGCGGGCTGGCTGGAGCGTGCCAGATCGTCGAGCGCAACATCGACCGCGTCATCGTTGCGGCGTACCAGCCGGTCATTGATCAGCTCGATCAACCGGCGTTGCCAGAGCTGTTCTTCGAGCCTGCTGCCGGATTCCGACAGGCGACGGGCCATTTTGACGAGCGTTTCGGCGTCGACGGACTGTCGGGCGCGCGAACTGACGCGGGTGCGACGCATGAGTGACCTTGCAAAACGGGGGCTCGATTATGGCACCGCGACAGCCTGGCTGCCGGGCGGCCAGTTGTGCGACTCGGTTTGACAGTGCCTGCACCACGCATACAGCGCGTCGTACATCACCATGCCATGCTTGAGCATCTCGTGGTCATCGGAAAAATCGTGCGACAGTCCGAGCGAGAGTGCGTACAGGCCGGCGGACTGCGGCGTCAGCTCCAGGCGCGAAGTGTCGGCTCCACGTACGATCGTGGCCATCTTCTGCAGCGCCGGATCGTCGAGCCGGTACTTTTTCAGGAATGCATCGAAGCTGCACAGATCTCCCTTGTGCGACAGCTCGACGCCGGGGATGTCATACGGAATCGCATTTGTTTGATGGGCGACGTTTTGCACGTCGGTGCTCGGCACGTACAGAAATTCAGGCTGCTTGTCGATAAATCGTGCTACCAGCCAGGGGCAGGCGATGCGGTCGATTTTCGGACGTTCGCGGGTGACCCATTTCATCTTCAAGCTCCTTGATTTTCGACCAGCCGGTCCACAGGCATCTCTGCCAGGCGCCAGCCTTCGAAGCCGTCGACCAGATGGCGCGCATCCAGACCCAGCGCGCGCAGCGTTGCGGCAATGCCCTGGCTGATCTCGTGCCCTTTCGCGCAGTAAACAATGGCCGGGCGATCGCGCGGGATTTCATCTTTCCACGCAAACACGCGTTCCGGGTCAAGCCACCGCGCGCCCGGAAGCTCGGCGCCATCGGCAGCGCGCACGGATTTGCGCCGCACGTCAAGCAGAGTGAAGGATCGGCGAGCCGATTGCCATTCGGCAAGCTCGCAGGGGCTGATTCTATCCATGACGATCTCCTTCAAGTAACAAGTCGCACTACCAATCCGATGACCGCACAACCCGCGATCACCTGAATCACGCTGATCTTGAATCGAAACAACGCTATCGCCGCGCCCAGGGCGATCAGCGCGGAAACCCAGTCGAATCTCCCCGTGAAGCCATCGGGCCATAGCACGTGATAGCCGAAGAACAGTGTCAGATTGAAGATCGCGCCGACCACCGCCGCCGTAATGGCGGACAGCGGCGCTGTGAACGTCAGATTGTTATGTGTGCTCTCGACGAATGGCCCGCCCGCCAGAATGAACAGGAAGGACGGCAGGAAGGTGAACCATGTCACTAGCGTTGCTGCCACCGCTCCGGCGAGAAATAGACTGTCCGGCCCAAACGGCGCGTTGACGTAAGCACCGACAAAGCCGACGAAGGCCACCACCATGATCAGCGGGCCTGGCGTAGTTTCACCGAGCGCCAGCCCGTCGATCATCTGCACCGGTGTCAGCCAGCCGTAGTTCTCAACTGCACCCTGATATACATAAGGCAGCACCGCATAGGCGCCGCCGAAGGTCAGCAGAGCAGCCTTCGTGAAGAACCAGCCCATCTGTGTCAGTGCGTGGCTCCAGCCGTAGGTGATGGTGAGCAGCAACATCGGAACCAGCCACAGCAGAATTCCGATCAGCGCTATCGAGGCGAACCGAGACCAGCGGAACAACGCGTGCTCGGGAACAGGCGTGTCATCGTCGATGAACGCCGGGCCACGCGCTATGTCGCTGACCCCATGAGCACCGCCAACTGCAAACTTGCCGGGTGCCAACCGACCCCCTACAAACCCGATACATGCAGCCGCAGCGATCACGAACGGGAAGGGCGCCTTCATCGCACAAATCGCAACGAACGAGGCTGCGGCAATCGCCCACAGAATCCCGTTCTTCAAGGCGCGCGCGCCGATACGATAGGCGGCCTGCAAGACGATCGCAGTGACTGCGGGCTTGATTCCGTAAAACAATCCAGCCACTAACGGCACGTCGCCGAACGCTATGTAGACCCATGAGAGTGCAATCAGGATCAGCAGCGATGGCAGGACGAACAATGCGCCGGCGACGATGCCGCCCCAAGTGCGATGCATCAGCCAGCCGATGTAGGTTGCGAGCTGCTGTGCCTCAGGGCCGGGCAGCACCATGCAGTAGTTCAGCGCGTGCAGAAAGCGCCGCTCCGAAATCCAGCGCCGGTTCTCGACCAGCTCCTGATGCATGATGGAGATCTGCCCGGCCGGTCCGCCGAAGCTGATGAAGCCGAGCTTCAGCCAGAATCGAACGGCATCCTTGAAACGTACCGGCGTCAGAGGAAGTCTGTCCTCCGGGCGCGTCATTTCAGACTCTCGTTCTCGAATGAAGAATGCAGGCCGTCGAACACGGTGTAGGCGGCCTTCACCAGCCGGTCATCATCAGTAATTGCATTGCGCAACCCCGCCAGCACGCTTTCTACGCCGCGCGCCTCCGGTGGTTCTACGCCACCGGCGTCGAGATGGTGAACGACCGCTCCGACCCGTTTCAGCGCAGGTTGCTCGAGCCCGAAGCTGGCCAGCATCACTTCAAACGTGACGCGCGCCCCCACATGGCTGAACGTAGCGCCGTCAAAGTCGAATCCGATTGCTTTGGCTGGACAATCTCTCGGCTTTGCCAGCCAGATGATCCGTGCCTTGCGATCGATAAAGCGCCGGATCAGCCATGCGCATGCCAGCCGGTCCACCCACGGGCGCCGTCTTGTCGCCCACACCCGCTGCCTGTAATCAGCGATGCGCAATGGCCTGATCGCGTTGCCAACAGAACGGGGTTCGTCCGGCGTTAGCAGCCGGTTCGCCGCCAGCTCGAGCTCGTGCAACGCGGCGTCAACCTGCATCTGCGCTTCACCGCCGAAGAAATCGATCGCCGCAATACCTGTGAAGGACTTGCGCAATTTGCGCACCTGTTTCAACGCCTCGGAAGCAGTTTCAGTGTTTATTTGGGTGCCTGCCGCAACAATTGCATCGAGCAAAGCGGCATAGTCGCCACCGCGATCGAACAGCGTGACGAAGTGCGCACCTTCAGGTTCGGCCGCAGGAATTAAATGCGTAATGCCGCCGGCCTCCTGGACTTCAGCCGCAACGGCCTCCAGCATCGCGCGGCAGTCGTCGCGCGCCGGCATCAGATAGACGCCATCGCGCAGAACGCCCGCACCGGCGGCACGCAATGCCCGCCAAGCGCGCATACGCACAGTTGCGTTTTCGGTCGGTAGCGAGAGCACGAGCAGCAGCCATTGCATTTTCAGTAGATATTATGACAAGAGTGTCATAAAGTCTACATAATTATCTGCGATAGATTCGCGGGACCCGGTCAGGCGCAAGCGGGCGACCGGAAGACGCGTTTCCCAGATACTCGACCAACACGTCGACATCGACCGGACCGCTGACCCTGTTGGTGCCTTCGGTCAAAATGCGAAAGCCGTCGCCGCCTTCTGCCAGAAAATTGTTCGCCGTGACGCGATAGGTCTGATCGGGTTCGATGGTCCGGCCATTCAGTCTTAGCGAATCCGCGATGATGCGGCCGCCGTGTGGGCCATCTGCCCGCCATGAGTAGGAAAAGCCCTCTGATGGTTGCAGAATGCGAGCACGCTCGGGTCTGGTCGTGCTCCATTGCTGCTCGAGCAGCAGTTTCAGCTGGGCGCCGGTCAGTGTGACGGTTACAAGTGTGTTGCCGAACGGTTGCGAAGCAAACGCATCGGCATAAGTCAAAGCGCCATCGCTGCCTGACGCGCGCAGGTCGGCGCGCAGTCCGCCCGGATTCGTGAACGCCAGTTGCGCGCCCTGTGCACGCGTGGCGGCGAGATGCGCATCGGCTACCAGGCG
>JBGTEW010000451.1:0-2971 GCA_041747615.1 Burkholderiaceae bacterium
GACGCGTCGAGCTGCGGTTCCTGCGGCAGGTATCCGATCTTGATGCCCGGCATCGGCACGGCCTCGCCTTCAATCTCCTGATCAAGTCCGGCCATGATCCGCAGCAAGGTTGATTTGCCCGAACCGTTCAGACCGAGGACACCGATCTTGGCGCCGGGAAAGAAACTCAGAGAGATGTTCTTCAGGATTTCGCGCTTGGGCGGCACGACCTTGCCCACGCGGATCATCGAATAAACGTACTGAGCCATTGAATTCGCAAAAAAGGGAGGCAATTGAGCGCTACGGCAAGCGGCGCAGAGTATCGCATCGCATGTATGATTTGCCCTGGACTGTGGTGCAGTGTGTTCCGGTTCGCACCCTTCCCCTCGCGGTTGTGGTTGTTGTTAAACCAAAACATCTTCCTCGAAGCTTTTCGTAATTCGCATTTGCCTGAACCGGTTCTGCGATGCTCATAGCGTCGCCCCAGGCCGAATGCACACGCTCCCTCGCGCTGCGCGCGGTCCCTCCGAGAGGGACGCTGCGCTTCCTTCGGAGCGGCCGCGCGGAAGCGCAAGGAGATCACATTGAATTTGTCATTTGAAGCCCTCGGCTTGTCCGAGGCACTGGTTCGCGCTGTTACTGAACTGGGCTACAACACGCCTACTGCAATTCAGCAGCAGGCCATTCCGGCAGTGCTCAGCGGCGGCGACCTGCTCGCCGGTGCGCAGACCGGCACCGGCAAGACGGCCGGCTTCGTGCTGCCGATCTTGCAGCGCTTGTCTACTCAACCATCCCAGCACGGCAAGTCGCGCAAGCCGGTCCGCGTTCTGATTCTGACCCCGACCCGCGAGCTCGCGGCACAGGTCGAAGAAAGCGTCCGCGACTACGGCAAGCACTGCAAGGCAACGACCGCGGTCATCTACGGCGGCGTGTCAATCAATCCGCAGTTCGCGGCATTGAAGCGCGGGGTCGATATTGTGGTGGCGACGCCCGGCCGGTTACTCGATCACGTTGGCCAGCGCACGGTCGATCTGTCGCAGGTCGAAGTGCTGGTCCTCGATGAAGCGGACCGCATGCTCGACATGGGTTTCTTGCCGGACATGAAGCGCATTTTTACGCTGCTTCCGAAGCAACGCCAGACGTTGCTTTTCTCCGCCACGTTTTCAGACGAAATTCGTACCCTGGCCAACACCCTGCTACGCAACCCGGCGATGATTCAGGTCGCTCCACGCAACTCGACTGTCGACGCAACGACGCAAAAGGTGCTGCTGGTCGACCGTGGCCGCAAATCCGAACTGCTGGCGCACATGATCAACAACAACCACTGGTACCAGGTACTGGTGTTCACGCGCACCAAGCACGGCGCAAACCGGCTGGCGGAATTCCTTAACAAGCACGGCGTGACTGCGCTGGCGATTCACGGCAACAAGAGCCAGGGTGCGCGCACGCGAGCATTGAGCGAGTTCAAGAGCAACAAGCTGCAGGCGCTTGTGGCCACCGATATCGCCGCGCGCGGGCTTGATATCGAGCAACTGCCGCACGTCATCAACTTCGACCTGCCGCATGTGCCCGAGGATTACGTGCACCGGATCGGACGCACCGGCCGCGCGGGTGCCACCGGCGAGGCAATTTCGCTGGTGTGTGCCGACGACAAGGTATTGCTGCTGGATATCGAAAGGCTGATCCGGCGCCAGGTGCCGCGCGAGATCGTCGCCGGCTTTGAGCCGAATCCGCACGAGCGCGCCGAACCGATCGTGCGCAAGAGGAGTGGAGCGAAGAGCGAGCGGGGATCGCGCGAGCGCCATTCGCGCTCGACGCCGCGCCATGATTCGCAGCACGCTTCGCCGCACAAAGCGGCGCCATCACGGACGGTACAGCCTCGCACCCAGGCTGCGCGTACGCCCGCCCCGGCAACCGTCAGGCAGGGCGCGGAGACGTACGCCGAGCCGAAGCATCCGAGGTCAGCAAAGCCTGCTCCCTCAGGCATCAGGCAGGCATCACCGCGGCGCGCAGTCGATACCACGTCGACCGTGAGAACCAACATACCGGGGTTGCTGCAGCCGTCACATCGCCGCGGGCGCTGACCTCGCGGAAGTTCGCCGATGGAAAAACTGTCAATAGCGGTCGTGCACAACGCCGCGGCGAGGCGCTTCGAAGCGGTCATCGACAAGTTGCTGGCCCGCTGCGATTACCGCATGCACGGCAACACGATGATGCTGGTGCACACTGAAGTGCCGCCGCAGCTCGAAGGGCGCGGCATCGCGTCGCAGCTGGTAGGCGCCGCGTTCGAGCATGCGAAGGCCCATGGCATGGACGTACTGCCGGTGTGTTCTTACGTCAGCGCGTGGACGCGCCGCCATCCGGAGGTTGAAGCGCTGCTCGCGCGCTAGCCTGGCGCAGATTGCGAAGCAGCAGATCGAGCAGCACCGTCACGTTGGCCTGCTGATGCAGGAAATATCGCGCGCGGCTGCCGTTCCAGTGCGCCACGCGGACGGTGATCCAATCCGGCGGCGCACGGTCGAAGACGATCTCGTCGGTGTCGTCGTCACCGACGAACAGCACCCGGCTCGCCTGTTCGCGCGCTGCCAGATCATGCAGCGCGTCGAACTTTGTGCGCGCTGCCTGCGGTAGCAGGTTGATCACCATTTTTCCACCGATCACCAGCGGAGCCGGCGTCAGGGCTTCGATAGCCTTGCGGCATTGCTCGAGTGCGAGCTCGCGATTGGCGGCGAGGCGGTAGTGCAGCGATAGAGACAGGCCCTTGTCTTCGATCTGGACACCCTGCGCGGCCGGGTTGCCCAACAAAGACTCCAGCCGCGCTCGCCAGGTCGCGATCAAACGGCGCTGCTCCTCACCCTCCGCCGGCTCAGCATCACTTTCGTTGCCGTGATTGCCGACGATGTGCGACAGGCCGCGCGGCAGACGCCGTCGCAGATCGCTGAGCCGGCGGCCGGAAATGACCGCCACCGGCGCCTCGCGCGCCAGTGACACG
>JBGTEW010000452.1:0-2501 GCA_041747615.1 Burkholderiaceae bacterium
GACCTTGCGCACCTCGAGCAGATCGCCGAGCGCAAAGTGAAGGCCGACACCAAACATCAGCAGCATCACGCCGATCTCGGCCAACTGTCCGGCGATTTCGAGATTGGCGACGTAGCCGGGAGTGGCAGGCCCGAGTGCAACCCCGGCCAGCAGATATCCGATGATCGCCGGCAAGCGCAGCCGTGTGGCGATAAAGCCGAATACCAGCGCCAGGCCAAGCGCGGCCGCCAGCGTGGTGATTAGAGAAATGTCGTGCGGCACGCAGTGCCGCCCGCTAATCGAGCGTCAGCCCGCGCTGCCTGATCAGCGCATGCCAGCGTGCCGTCTCGCTCCTGATATACACCGCCATCTGTTCGGCGCTGCCCGGAATCGGCTCGAGGCCGAACTCCTGCAGCCGGCGCGTGACATCCGGCGTATTGATCGCGCGGCTCAACTCGGTCGTCAGTCTCGACGTGATCTCTCGCGGCGTCGCCGCCGGCACCACCATCCCCTGCCACGCATAGACCTCGGTGTCGCGGATGCCCTGCTCTTCGAGCGTGGGGACGTTCGGCAGCGCGGCGAGCCGCTGGCGGCTCAATACGCCGAGCGGCACCAGCTTGGCGGAGCGAATGTGCGGCAAGCCCACCGCGGTATCGATCACCATCACCGGCAACTGATTGCCCAGCACGTCCTGCACCGCTGGCGCAGCGCCGCGGTAGGGAATGTGGACGATGAATGCGCCGGTGCGATCCTTGATCAGCTCCATCGCCAGATGATGGGGGCTGCCCGCTCCGACCGACGCATACGACAACTTGCCCGGCTGCTTCTTCGATGCATCGACCAGATCGCGCATCGTCTTCCAGCCGGCGGTCGGATTGGCGACGACGATCAGTGGAAAGCGTGCCATCAATCCGATCGGGGCAAAGTCCTTCAGCGGGTCATACGGCACCTTCTTGTAGAGAGCCGTGTTGAAAACGAACGTGCCGTTGTCGCCGCTCAGCAACGTGTACCCGTCAGCAGGCGCACGCGCGACCGCTTCGGCGCCGATCATCGTCGCCGCGCCAGGCCGGTTTTCGACCACCAGCGGCTGGCCCAATTGCTTTTCGAGCTGTGCCGCGACGGACCGCGCCAGAAAATCCGAACCCCCGCCGGCCGGATAGGGAACGATCCAGCGCACGGGTTTCGATGGGTATGCCTGCGCGCGTCCTGCAGCGTGCGGGAGAAGTGCAACCGCTGCCGTCGTGGCCAGTAGCCGGCGGCGGGTAATGCGCGCAATCTGGTGGCTCATCGCTTGCCTCACGGGATTGGACACCAAATATACTTGTGAACAAATTCGAGCAACCATGTACCCATTCCATCTCGCCTTTCCCGTCACGTCTTTGACCAATGCGCGCGCTTTTTACGGCGATCTGCTCGGTTGTCCCGAGGGACGTTCGAGCGATGAGTGGGTTGACTTCGATTTGTATGGTCATCAGATCGTTGCTCATCTGGCGCCCGACGAGCTCGGCCGCGGCGCGACCAACAAGGTGGATGGCGATCACGTCCCGGTGCGGCACTTCGGCGTGGTGCTGCCGATGCCGGAATGGCACGCGCTAGCCGACAAGTTGCGCGGGAGCGGTGTGAAGTTTGTGATCGAGCCGCACGTTCGCTTCAAGGGCGAACCCGGTGAGCAGGCGACGATGTTTTTGACTGATCGCTGCGGGAACGCACTCGAATTCAAGGCGTTTGCATCGCCCGAGAGGTTGTTCGCAAAGTAGCCTCTTCGTACATCCGCCGGCCGGTAAAATCGGCCCGTGCTGGAACTCTTCCATCCTGCAGTTCAAAATTGGTTTGCCTCTGCGTTCACGGCGCCGACGGCCGCGCAGATCGAAGCCTGGCCGGCGATCAAGGCAGGGCGGCACACACTGGTGGCGGCGCCGACTGGGTCCGGCAAAACGCTCTCCGCTTTTCTGGCCGCGATCGATTCCCTGGTGTGTGAGGGCATCGAGCGCGGCCTGTCGGACGAGACTCATGTGGTTTACGTCTCGCCGTTAAAGGCGCTGTCGAACGACATCCAGAAAAATCTGGAGGTTCCGATCGCAGGCATTCGTGCAGAACTCGGGCGGATGGGTCTGCCCGACGTCGAGATCCGGACCTTCGTGCGTACCGGTGATACGCCGCAAGCTGAGCGCCAGAGCATGCGCCGGCGTCCGCCGCATATCGTCGTCACGACACCCGAGTCGCTCTACATCCTGCTCACCAGCGCGTCGGGTCGCAAGATGCTGGCGACGACACGCACCGTGATCGTCGACGAGATCCATGCGATCGCACCGAACAAGCGCGGCGCGCATCTCGCGCTTTCGCTTGAAAGGCTGCAGGCGCTGGCCGGGCGTGAACTCGTGCGGATCGGATTGTCGGCAACGCAGAAGCCGATCGGCGAGATTGCGAAGTTTCTCGTAGGGGAGCTTGCAGCGTGCACGATCGTCGACACCGGCCACGTGCGACAGCGCGATGAGCGCCGGGCCGCCCCAAGCTCGTCGCGC
>JBGTEW010000453.1:0-3901 GCA_041747615.1 Burkholderiaceae bacterium
GCTGCTGCGCGGGAGATGGGTTTCAGCGAGCCGCACGCGCGCGCGCTCGCACTGGAGACCTTCGCGGGCGCGTCGCGCCTGGCTGCGCAGTCGCCGGAGTCGGCCGAAGTGCTGCGCGCAAAGGTCACTTCGAAGGGCGGCACAACGGCCGCGGCGCTGGCCAGCCTTGACCGCGACGATGTCGGGCAGGCATTCATCCGCGCTATGCAGGCTGCCAACGCGCGTGCAAAGGAGCTGGGAAGCTGATCAGGATTTGCGGTCAGCGCAGCGAAAAGTCGAGCGCGGTGCCGCCAAATACCGCCAGGCCCACCCAGTTGTTGCGCCGGAACGCTCGCAAGCACTCGGCGCGGCCGCGAGTTCTGATCAGTGTGAAGTGATACAGCGCCAGCGCGGCAGCAACGATGCATCCCGCATAAAACGGCCACGTCGAGCGCATCGTGTGGCCGATATAAAGCAGCAGCGACACGAAAATTCCGTAGCACGCCATCACCGCGGCAACGTCGAAGCGCCCGAAGAAAATCGCGGACGACCGCAAGCCAAGGCGCAGATCGTCATCGCGGTCGACCATTGCGTATTCGGTGTCATAAGCGATCACCCAGAACAAATTGGCAACGAACAGCAGCCAGCCGATGCGCGGAACTTCGCCCTGAACTGCAGCAAACGCCATCGGAATCCCGAACGAAAACGCGATGCCGAGGTACAGCTGCGGAACCGGGAAAAAGCGCTTAAAAAGCGGGTACGTCGCCGCGATCACGACCGCAACGATCGCGAGCCGTAACGCCGCCTCATTCAACAGCAGCAGCAGCAGGCCGGCCAGACCGGCCAGGGTTAGCGCGACGGCAAGTGCTTCGCGCCGGCTCACCAACCCGCGCGCAACGACGCGGTCAGCCGTACGCTGGACGTGCGAGTCGAATCCGGCGTCGGCGGCATCGTTGATCGCGCATCCAGCAGAGCGCATCAGGAACGTGCCGGCAACAAAAACGGCCAGGAACGCTGGGGCCGGCGGCCCGCCGGCTGCGATCCAGAGCGCGGTCAGCGTCGGCCACAGCAGCAGTAAAGTTCCGACCGGCTTGTCGAGGCGGGTCAGACTGGCGTACAGCGGAAGCCGGGCGGCCACAGACGGCATATTGCGACTTTACTGTGAACAAATGCGCGCTGGGGAAAACGCGGAGGTCAGTGTACGTTTGCCTTTGCACTCTGCCAGCGGCGAGGCTATCGTAATAGTTGCGCCATCTTTTGCTGTCACCATCGAACAGGACAAACACGGGAGACCCCATGCTTCGTAGATCACTGCTATCCGCTGCACTGGCTTCGGCGCTGGCCGTCGGCCACCTGACGCCCGCGCTGGCGCAGACCGAGATTCAATGGTGGCATTCGATGGGGGGCAACCTCGGCGAATGGGTCAACGATCAGGCCAAGGGGTTCAACGAGAGCCAGAAGGACTATCGCGTCGTGCCTGTCTTCAAGGGCAGCTACGATGAATCGATGACCGCAGCGATCGCCGCCTTTCGGGCCGGCAATGCGCCGCATATCCTGCAGGTATTCGAAGTCGGCACGGCGACGATGATGGCGTCCAAGGGTGCAATCAAGCCGGTGCACGAGCTGATGAAGGAAGCGGGGTACAAGTTCGATCCTGCCGCCTACGTGCCTGCCGTTGCGGGCTACTACACCGCGCCGAACGGCCAGATGCTGAGCCTTCCGTTTAACAGCTCGACTACGGTGTTCCATTACAACAAGGACGCATTCAAGGCGGCTGGAATCGATCCCGAGAATCCACCCAAGACCTGGCCCGAAGTCGTGCTGGCTGCGGCGAAACTGAAGGCCTCGGGCCACAAGTGTCCATTCACGACGAGCTGGGTCAGTTGGACGCAGTTGGAGAGCTTCTCGGCGTGGCACAACACCGAGTTCGCCACGTTGCGCAACGGCTTCGGCGGGATGAACTCTCGGCTTGCCTTCAACACGCCACTGCATGTGCGCCACATTGAAAACCTGGCCAACATGTCCAAGCAGGGATTGTTCGTCTACAAAGGCCGTGGCAACGCGGCCGATTCGGTGTTTGTCGCCGGCGAATGCGCGATGACCACCGGCTCCTCGGCGATGTACGGCAACATCAAGAAAAACGCCAAGTTCGCATCAGGTATCTCGACTCTGCCGTACTACCCGGACATCGTCGGCGCCCCGCAAAACACCGTGATCGGCGGCGCAAGCTTGTGGGTGATGTCAGGCAAGAAGCCGGCCGAATACAAGGGCGTTGCGGCGTTCTTCAACTACCTGTCCAAGCCCGACGTACAGTCAGCGAGTCATCAACGCACCGGCTATCTGCCAATTACGATGGCCGCTTACGGCATGACCGACAAGTCTGGGTTTTACAAGCAGAATCCAGGTACGGATGTTTCGGTGACGCAGATGATTCGCAAAACCACCGACAAATCGCGCGGTATCCGCATCGGCAACTTCGTTCAGATCCGCACAATCATCGACGAGGAGCTCGAGGGCGTGTGGTCGGGCAAGAAGGCGCCGAAGGAAGCGCTCGACACAGCGGTCAAGCGCGGCAATGAGCAGCTCGAAAGGTTCGAGAGGGCGAACAAGGGCTGATCACCGTCGCTTGCCTTACGAGCCAAGGCCGATGCACTAGTCCGAGTGCTCGGCCTTTTCTTCGATCTCGGTGATATCGCCTTCGGTGAAAAGATAGGTTCGCAGGTGCTTGTCGAAGGCGGGGCTGACGCGGCGCAGATATTCGAGCCCCATCGCCGCGTGCTCGATCTCTTCGTCGCGATTGTGTTCAAGGATTCGCCGCAACAGCGGGTCTGTCGTTGCCTGGGCGCGCTGGTTGTACCAATCGACCGCCTCGAGTTCTTCCTGCACTGATTTGACGGCGCGCGAGAAATTCAGCGCCGCCTCGCTCATCTTGTGGTAGTCCTCATGCCACTCCGCACTCGTTGCCATTGCCAGCTCCCGGTTGATCGAACCGGGAAGCTTAGCGCCGAGGCGGATGTGTGGATGACGGCGCTACTGCCGCAGCGACTTCGCCAGATCGACAAAGCCGGCCGACGTCAACGGCCGACCGAGCAGGAAGCCTTGCGCTTCGTTGCACCCGCAATCGGTGACGAACGAAAGCTGCTCGTGTGTTTCAACGCCCTCTGCCACCACCTGCAGGCCGAGCCCGCGAGCCAGGCTGGTCAGTGCAGCGACGATTTTGCAGTCGGCCGGATCGGTTGGACCGGCGCGCACGAACTGGCCGTCGATCTTGATCACGTCGACCGGAAAGCGGCGCAGGTTGCTCAGGCTCGAATAGCCGGTGCCGAAGTTGTCGAGCGCGATTTTCACGCCCATCGTATGCAGGCCGGATAACGCCTGCTCGGCCTTGTCGCCATCGCGCATCAGGCTCGCCTCGGTGATCTCGACCTGCAGGCGCTCGGCATCGAGCCCGGAATCGACGAGTGCCTGGCTGACCATCGGCAACAACGAGCGGCCCCGAAACTCGCGCGGCGAGAGATTGACACTGACGATCAGCTCTCCAAGGCCCTGCGCAGACCAGCTCATCGCCGCCTGACAGGCGGCACGCAGCACGATCTCGCCAATCGGCAGGATCAGCCCGGTATCTTCGGCGACTGCTATGAAACTAGCCGGCTCCTGCACTCCGAGCTCGGGATCGTGCCAGCGCACCAGCGCTTCGGCGCCGACCAGTGCTCGGCTCTTCAGATCGATCCTCGGCTGGTAATACACCTCGAATTCGTCGTTCTCAATTGCGCGTCGGAGGCCCGCCTCGAGTTGCAACCGGCGCACCATGTCGGCATTCATGCGAGGTTCGAACAGTTGCACGTTGCCCCGTCCGCGCGACTTCGCGAATGACAGTGCGGCACCGGCATTGCGCAGAAGCATTTCCGGAGTGGCGCCGTCG
>JBGTEW010000454.1:0-8933 GCA_041747615.1 Burkholderiaceae bacterium
GCGGAGCGATCTACTTTCCCGAGTAATCGATGAACCCATCCCTGTTCGGCATCTTCACCAGCGGCAGCGTTTGCGCGTTCAACACAGCGTCTTGGGTAATGATGCCGTTCAGCTGCAGCACGTACGCGGTCACGGCATACACCTCGCTGTCTGTGAGCGACTTCGGCGCATTCGTCGGCATCGCACGACGCACGTAATCGAATAGCGTCGTTGCGTGCGGCCAATAACTGCCGACCGTGCGTACTGGGTTGTCCGATGCGAGCGTGCCCTGCCCACCGACCAACGCATCGGCCGGCTTGCCTGCGCCGTTTGCGCCATGGCAGGCTTCGCACTTCGCGGCGTACACCGCCGCCCCTTGCTTGACTGAACCGCTACCCGGCGGTAGCCCTGCACCGCTCGGTGGAATGCTGATGTCCCATAGCTTGATTTCGTCCGCGGTGACGACCCGGCCGAGGTTCAGTCCCTGTGGCAGCGGCTGCGGTCCCATCGACGGGGTGGTGCACGCTGCCAGCAGTGCCGCAGCGGCGAGGCCAATCACCGCGCGCTTATGCGTAAACATTTTTCACGCTCCCGTCGGCGTTGACTGCCCAAGTCTGAATCATCGTATTGTGGTAGCGATTCGCGGACGAGTACTGCGCAGTCCATGCGCTGCGCGACTCCTGCACGTTGTCTTTCTCGTCAGTGGCTCGGCTTTGCAACATGGCTGGCGCCCCGTTCCAGTTCCAGGGCAGGCGGAAGCGAGTCAGCGATTTCGACAACACCGGCGCTTGTAGCAGCGCGTCTTGCCAAGTTGCGCCGGCATTGGAAGACACTTCGACTTTGGTGACACGGCCTGCCCCGGACCATGCCAGGCCGGAAAGTTCGTACAGCCCCGGTCCTTGCATCGTCATGCCGCCGGAAGGTTGTGTGATCACCGACTTCACTCCCAATTCGAAAGTGAACTGACGCGCTTTGCCGTCGCGCATCAGGTCGGTGTATTTCGACGTTTCGTCTTTGGTGTGCGTGGGACCGTCGGTGAGCTTAAGCCGGTGCAGCCACTTCACGCACATGTTGCCTTCCCAACCGGGCAACACAAGCCGCATCGGATAGCCCTGTTCCGGACGCAGTCGTTCCCCGTTCTGGTACAGCGCAATCAATGTGTCGTCGAGCGCTTTGCCAAGCGGAATGCTGCGACTCATACCGGCGGCGTCCGCGCCTTCGGCAAGGAGCCATTGGGCATTTGCGTCTACACCGGCTTCGTTTAGTAGCACAGCGAGCGACAGCCCGGTCCACTCGCTGGACGAAATCAAACCGTGAATAGCGCCGCACGGAACATCCTGAGCTTGGGGCAACGTGTTGCGAAAGCTATTACCGGAACATTCGATGAAGTAGGTCCGGCTCACCATCGGATAGCGCATCAGCGCAGCGACATCGAACGCAAGGGGCTTTTTCACCAACCCGTGAATTAGAAGCTTGTGCCGGGCGGGGTCGATGTCCGGCACGCCGCCGTGGTGGCGCTCGAAGTGCAATCCGTTCGGGGTGACGGTGCCAGTCAGCGACTGCAGCGGCGTGAATGAAACGCCAGCACCCGGGGCCAGCTTTCCATACGGCTGCCCCACCAAACGCTTGACGGGCTCCTCGAATTTCGATGGCTGGCCATAGGCGCGCATCGGTGCGCCTTCGGCGGTCATCCATGATGGCAACTGCGCGCCGATCGCTTCCGCTGGCCGAGTTTGCGCGGCTGAAGTGCCGGCCACGGTGCTCGCGGCGATCGCTCCGGCGGCTTGTACTCCGCGAGCCAGAAAAATGCGTCGGGGGGTCGGGTTACGACTGTCGCTGCGCGATTCGGAAGCGGCAGAGCGCCGATTGGAGATGACCGGTTCTTTTTTCATGTGCCTCAAGAAATAAAGTGAAATAAATCAGCGGCGTGGTCGCGTCTCGGCGTGAAGTCAGCTGGCGGACTGGCGTAATGTGCTCGGAGCGATGGTTGCTACGGACAAGGGTATGCATTGATTTTTCTTCCGAGATGAAGCGATTGCCAAGGTAGCGGGTCAGAGAGCGCAAGTACTGATGAAAGGCGCAAATTGAAATGAAAGAACAAACATTTCTGTGAATCGAGCAAGGTGTGCGAAGTGATTAGCGGTTAACCACAGCCGAACTAGCAATGCTGATCACCCCATCCGCTTGGAACGAGGCGGCCAACCGGTTACATCTGTCCGGCTTTGTGCTTGACCTCAATCGAGGGGAGCTGCTGACCTCGCGCGATCAGCCGGCGGAGTTGCGCAAGCAGGCCTTGGACGTGTTGCTCGTGCTGGGTGCGCGCGCGGGTCAGGTCGTGAGCAAGGATGAGCTGATGAGCCGTGTTTGGCCGGACGTCGTCGTGGGCGAGGGCTCGCTCGTCCAGGCGATAGCAGACATCCGTCGGGTGCTTGGGGACACCGGGCATCGCGTTATTCGTAACGTCGCGCGGCGCGGCTACATGTTGGTGCCGGAGGAGCCCGCGACACCGCAGACAGTTGCCGCCAATTCCATTACCGCACCACCCTTCGCTTCCGAAGAGGCGACCGCGATACCTCCTGCTCCCGAGCAGATCGCTCCAACCGCAGCGCGGATTCCGAATAACTGGCTTGTGGCGGTAGCCATCGTCGCTGCTGTTGGCATCGTCGGCGCGTCGGTCATGTTCAGCCGCTCCGAACAACAGGTGGAACCCACACCAGCGGCGTTAAAAGGCCCGCTCGCGCGAGACGTCCCACCTGCTTCGCTTGTGATGCTGCCGTTTTCAGTCGAGGGCGCGGCAGGCGACGGCGAATGGTCGGCCGACGCGCTGCTGAATGACCTTACCAATGAGGTCGGACGCATCCCCGGGATCAAGGTGGTGGCGAACGCCACGGCGGCGACCTACAAAGGCAAGGTGGTCGACCCGCGGCAGCTCGCGCGCGAGCTTCGCGTTCGCTATGTCGTGCGCGGCAGCTTGCGCCATCAGAGCGACGCGATTCTTCTGAACCTCGAACTGATCGACGGCGAAACGGGTTTGCAGCGTTGGGGCGAGCTGTACGTAGTTGAACGCGCCCGCATCAGCGAAGTACGTGACGAGTTCGTAGTAAGGGTCGGGCGTTTTCTGCATATCGAAGTTATTACGGCGGCGGGTGACTACGTCGCGACCTTGCCTCCAGATCAAGTCTCTGCAGACGACTTGAACATGCAGGGCTTTGCGCTTCTGCATCGCAGCTACAGCAGCCAGAATTTGAACGAAGCGCTCGCGCTGTTCGAGCGGGCGCTTGTCAAGAATCCCAACTCGATCCGCGCGTGGGGCGGGGTGTCGATTACAAATTATGTCGGCGTTTTGAACGGCTGGTTGCCCGACCAAAGCACAGCGTTGCGCCGCTTAGATGTAGCCAGCGACAACCTTCAGCGTCTCGATCCGAACGGCTACTTTGCTTATCAAGCCAAAGGCTGTCAGGCCGCGGCACGAGGTGACTGGTCCGCCGTGTTGCGAGTAAGCGAGGTGTTGGTGGAACGCCATCCCAACCCAGTCTCTTTTGCCATAAACGGCCTGGCGTTGGCACTGAACGGGCGTCCGGCTGAAGCGGTAGCGCCACTCGAGCGGGCTCTCCGACTGAGCCCGCGCGATGCTTTACGTAGTGAGTGGCAATATCGCCTCGCTTTCGTGCACTTTATGCTGAAGCAATACGAGCAAGCGCGTGATTGGGGGCAGGCAGCGCAGATCTCAAATCCGAATTTGCCATGGCCACCCATCCATGCCGCGGCGCTTGTGCGTTTGGGGAGGAAGGCGGAAGCTAAGTTCGTGCTAGATGACTTTTTGGTGCGCCATCCTAAATACGAGCTCAGTCAGATCGACAAGCGAATAGATGGTAGTGACCCGCGGGTAGTCGAAAGCCGCAACCGCTTGGTTGCGAGTTTGCGCGAGATAGGATTGCGTTGACGCGGGGTCGCTACGAAGGCATTTAAGGCAGGGGTACGCCTAAAGCGTGGGGCGCGTCGCTCAACCGGACGCGAGAGTCAACTGCCGTAACGATAGAGGTTTTTCAACTCACTCAGCACGCTGCTCACGCGGTCCATCGCTAACTTTTGTTCGTCGAAGTTCGCGATAGTGACCCAGTTGCCCTCGACAAGCGCGTCAACATTGAAACCGGCGGTCAGAGGCTGGCACGCAGCGACACGCAGACCGGTTATGGAATTGACCTGGACGAATGCACCCGCGGCACCGCTGAGCCAACCCTTGTCGACAACTAACGCGTTCATGTTGATCCCTTTGTTAAGGGCCGAGCGTACGCCGGTTCCAGCGCGGTGATCGAAGCGGCCAGCCGCCGTTTACACCTCGATTCATCCAGGCAAATTCATCGCATTGCGAGTTTCATGCGCAAATGGAGTGCAGAGCTGAGCTAAAGAGTCTGATGGTTAGGTCACCGGCTGGTCGTGTTAGCTCCGTCGGAGATTTCCAAACACACCAACAAAGCCCGCCCAGATGCGGCGCGCGACGCGGCCATCACGGTGTATTCGCGTCGTCAGCGCAGGCCGAGTTCGCGTAGATCGGTCACCAACCTGTCTCTGCCCTCGACAAACTTCGGTGTGCCTGGCAGCCGCTGGATGACGCGGTCGACGTCGTATCCGGGATGATGCACTAGGAATTCGTCGAGCACCCGCTTTGCTTCTGCATGCTGTCCAAGCTTCAACAACGCAGCCGCCTGAACGGGCGGCCACGGCAATCGAGGATTCGACGCCTGTGCCGTCTGCGCCCAATCACGCGCTTGTTCGAATTGTCCGAGCACGAAATGCGCGAGCCCTAACCGGTATTGCCATTCCGCGCGGAAAGGATCGCGGGGGCTGAGGCGCAATGCGCGTTCGATGTGAGGGATACCGTCTCCGGGTCGGCCGTTGAAGAGCAGCGCCGTGCCGTGAGCGCCAACGGCCGCAGCATGCGGGTGGCTTTTCGCCCACGCTTCCGTCAGCCGCAACATCGCGGGAAAGTCTCTCTTCAAATACGCTTGGGCAACTTTCGCTTGGTGGCTAAAGAACCCGTCGGGGTCGAGACGATCCAACTGCGCTGCAGCTTCGTCGATACGTCGGATAGCGGCGGCGCGGTCCGATAACCAGCCGTTGAGAACACCAGCGAGATTCATGAAAACCAGGCCGCCCCAGGCGCGTGTTGAGTTCGGGTCCCGTTCAACGGCTTGCTCGAGTAGGGCTAACGCCTCGGTCATGTTCTCACGCGTCACACTGCGGTACCACAAGCCGTAGGCGCGCATCGCCAGATCGTCGGCCGACGCCTGACCGGGAGATAGCGCTGCCGAGCGTTCGCCAGCCGACCGCTGTACCTCCAGCGTTAGATCGCGTGCAAGCCGACGCACGAATTCGTCGATTGCTTTGCCAAGCTCCGCGCGCTCGACCGCGAAGGTTTCGGTCCAGCGCTGCCTGCCGCTTTCGCCGTCGATCAACGCGAGTTTCAAACGAATCGCCGTGCCATCGCGCCGCAGGCTGCCGCGAACGACGTAGCGCACGTTGAGTTCGCGGGCCACTTCGCGTGGGTCCACGGTCCTGCCTTTGTACGTATTGGCCGTTTCGCGCGCTATAACAAAGCTGCCTTGCATACGCGCAACCTCGCTGACCAAGTCACCTAGCAGCGCGTCGCCAAACCACTCGATGTCCGCCGCATCGCCCTCGATGGCCAACGGCAACACCACGATGGACAGAGGCTCGATGGGTGCAAGGGTGGTCTTGGCAGACGGCGTCGGCGCGTCGTGGCGAAATGTAAGTTCGTACGCGTGCCACCACCCTATCATGCCGCCGATGAAATGACCGACGGCTGCGACGGTTCCAATGGCCACCGCCGCGAGTGCGATCTGACGAGCGAAACGTGAGTGGAGTCTTGACCATAAACGACGCCATTGAGACGCCGGCGACCCAGGGGGCTGCTCACTTGCCGTGCTTATGTCCGCACTCGGCTTACGAAGGTTCTCTACTGGCTTTTCTTCCGGCGAATCAGGGCCCATTCGACGCCACGCTCCTAGTAATCGCGCCCCAAACGTATTCGGCAAATGTTCCTGTGCAGGATGACGCGGAACATTGCTCACACGCTCAATCGATTACATGCTCCTCCGATACTGCCCACCCACCTCAAACAGCGCATTTGTAATCTGCCCGAGCGAGCAGACGCGCACTGCATCCATCAACACTTCAAACACGTTGTCGTTATCGATCACCGCGCGCTGAAGTCGTTGCAACATCTTCGGCGCTTGCTTCGCGTTGCGCTTCTGGAAGTCTTCCAGCCGCTTCAGCTGGCTCTGCTTCTCTTCTTCGGTCGACCGCTGCAGCTCTACGTGGTCGGGCACGTGATCGCCGTTCGGATTTCTGAACGTGTTGACGCCGATGATCGGGTACTCGCCGGTGTGCTTCAGGTGTTCATAGTGCAGTGACTCTTCCTGGATCTTGCCGCGCTGGTAGCCGAGCTCCATCGCGCCGAGCACGCCGCCGCGCTCGCTGATCGACTCGAATTCCTTCAGCACGGCTTCTTCGACGAGTTCGGTCAGCTCGTCGACGATGAAGCTGCCCTGATTGGGATTCTCGTTCTTCGCCAGGCCCCATTCGCGGTTGATGATCATCTGGATCGCCACTGCGCGCCGCACCGATTCTCCGGTCGGCGTCGTGATCGCTTCGTCGAACGCGTTGGTGTGCAAGCTGTTCGCGTTGTCGTAGGTGGCGATCAGCGCCTGCAGCGTCGTGCGGATGTCGTTGAACTGGATTTCCTGCGCGTGCAGCGAGCGGCCGCTGGTCTGGCAGTGATACTTCAGCTTCTGGCTGCGCTCGTTGGCGTGATACTTGTCGCGCATCGCCACCGCCCAGATGCGGCGCGCGACGCGACCCATCACTGTGTACTCCGGGTCCATGCCGTTGCTGAAGAAGAAGCTCAGGTTCGGTGCAAAGTCGTCGATGTGCATGCCGCGCGCCAGATACGCCTCGACGAACGTGAAGCCGTTCGACAGCGTGAACGCAAGCTGGCTGATCGGGTTGGCGCCGGCTTCGGCGATGTGATAACCGCTGATGCTGACCGAGTAGAAGTTCCTTACGTTGTTGTGCACGAAGTACTGCTGAATGTCGCCCATCACCTTCAGTGAGAACTCGGTCGAGAAGATGCAGGTGTTCTGGCCCTGGTCTTCCTTCAGGATGTCGGCCTGCACGGTGCCGCGCACGTTCTCCAGCACCCAACCCCTTATCTTCGCGGCCTCGTCGTCGGTGGGCTCGCGCTTGTTCTCTTCCTTGAACTTGTCGAGGTTCTGATCGATCGCGGTGTTCATGAACATTGCGAGGATCGTCGGTGCCGGGCCGTTGATCGTCATCGATACGGAAGTGTTCGGCGCCGTGAGATCGAAGCCGGAATACAGCACCTTCATGTCGTCGAGCGTCGCGATGCTGACGCCGCTGTTTCCGACCTTGCCGTAGATGTCGGGCCGCGTCGCGGGGTCGTTGCCGTACAGGGTGACGCTGTCGAACGCTGTCGACAGCCGCTTGGCCGGCATGCCTTCGCTCAGCAGCTTGAAGCGCGTATTGGTCTTGAATGGGTCGCCTTCGCCGGCAAACATCCGCGTCGGGTCCTCGTTCTCGCGCTTGAACGCGAAGACGCCGGCGGTGTATGGAAAACTGCCGGGAACGTTTTCTAGCAGGAGCCAGCGCAACAGCTCGCCGTGGTCTTCGTACTTCGGCAGCGCGACCTTGCGGATTTTGCTGCCCGACAGCGACGTATGCGTGAGCGCCGTACGCACTTCGCGACTGCGAATCTTGACGACGTACTCATCGCCTGCGTACGCCTGCTGCATTTGCGGCCACATCTCGAGCAGCTTCCTGCTGCGCTTGTCGAGTGAAGCCGCTCGTTGTTCAGCCAAACGGTCAAGGGCTTCGGAGGCGATCATCGGGTCAAACCGATTTTCGCCGGTCTGCACATTGAGCTGTCGCACGGCACCGTACTCCGCGTCGCCTTTTATCAGCATCTCCTTGGACGCGCGCAGTTGCTGTGCCTCGCGTGCGAGCCGCGCCTGCTTCAGCGCATTGCGCTTGTAGCCGCGTACGGCTTCGGAGATCTCTGCCAGATAGCGCGCGCGATTCGGCGGCACGATCGGCGTCTGATGCGTCGAGTGGCGAGTTTCGGCGCGCGGAAGCGTGCCGTCGCCGGCCTTCAGTCCGAGCTCTTTCAATTTCGGCAGGATCGCCTGATACAGCGCAGTAACGCCGTCGTCATTGAAGCGCGACGCCATCGTGCCGAACACCGCCATGTCGTTCGGTTTCTTACTGAAGTCACCCTTGTTGCGCTGAACCTGTTTGCTGACGTCACGCAGCGCATCGGCTGCGCCTTTGCGATCGAACTTGTTGATGGCGACGAAATCCGCGAAGTCGAGCATGTCGATCTTTTCGAGCTGGCTCGCGGCGCCGTATTCGGGCGTCATCACATACAGCGTGGTGTCGACGTGCTGCACGATGGCGGCGTCGCCCTGCCCGATGCCGGACGTCTCGACGATCACCAGATCAAAGCCGGCGACCTTGCACGCAGCGATGGCGTCGGGCAGCGCGTGAGAAATTTCCTTACCCGCCTCGCGCGTCGCGAGCGAGCGCATGTAAACCTTCGGGCCGTCGGCCCACGAATTGATCGCGTTCATCCGGATGCGATCGCCGAGTAACGCGCCGCCGCTCTTGCGGCGCGACGGGTCGATGCTGATCACGGCCACGCGAAGTGCATCGTCCTGGTCCAGGCGCAGGCGGCGGATGAGTTCGTCGGTCAGCGAGGACTTGCCTGCGCCTCCGGTGCCGGTGATGCCCAACACCGGCGTCTTCGATCGCTTCGCGGTGTCGGCCAGTTCGGCTTTCAGTGCGGCCGGCGCGGCACCGTTCTCCAGTGCCGTGATGGTTTGTGCCAACGCGCGCCAGGCCTTGTCGTCCTGTCCCTG
>JBGTEW010000455.1:0-10079 GCA_041747615.1 Burkholderiaceae bacterium
GGCCACCGCGATCAGTGGCCCGATTAGCCACGGCAGCGGTGTCGCGAGGTAGACGCACAGCAGCGCACCGGCCAGTGCCACCACGATCGTGGCGGCTGAGCGTCGGAATGAAAACGCCGCGCGGGGCGCGGCGTCGTGCAATGGCTTGAGATCGCTCATGCCAGTTGCCGCCGCCGCTTGCGCCGTAGCACGCGCACGATCCAGGGCACGACGACCAGGGCTGCCGTCAATGCCAGCAGCGACGCCGATATCGGCTGCGTGAAGAACACACTCGGGTCGCCCTGGCTGATCGACAGTGCGCGCCGGAACTGCGTTTCCGCCAGCGGCCCGAGGATCAATCCGATCACCGCCGGCGCCACTGGAAACCCCCAGCGCCGCATCACAAAACCGAGCAGCCCGAATACATACAGCGTCACCAGATCGACCACCGACTGATGAAGGCTGTACGCGCCGAGCGTTGCGAATATCAGAATTCCGCCATAGAGCCACGGCTTCGGAATCTCCAGTACCTTCACCCACAGCCCGATCAGCGGCAGATTCAAAATCAGCAACAGCACATTGCCGATATAAAGGCTCGCGATCAGCCCCCACACCAGCGAGCCCTGCGTCTGGAACAGCAGCGGGCCCGGCTGAATGCCGTAGTTTTGGAACGCGGCGAGCAAAATCGCCGCGGTCGCCGAGGTTGGGATTCCCAAGGTCAGCAGCGGTACCAGCACTCCGGTCGCCGATGCATTGTTTGCGGCTTCCGGCCCGGCCACACCTTCGATGGCGCCATGCCCGAACTCCTCCGGATGCTTTGACAGTTTCTTTTCGGTTGCATACGACAGAAACGTCGGGATCTCGGCGCCCCCGGCCGGAATCGAGCCGAATGGAAATCCGATCGCCGTGGCTCGCAGCCATGCCGGCCACGAGCGGCGCCAGTCGTCGCGGGTCATCATCAACGAGCCTGACAACTGAGTGCGCTCCTCCTTCACGCGGCTCTGATAAGCCGCGCCATACAGCGCTTCTCCCACCGCAAACAATCCGACTGCGAGAACGACGACATCGATGCCGTCAAGCAACTCCGGCACGCCGAACGCAAAGCGCATCTGGCCGGTGGTTTCGTCGATGCCGACCAGTCCGAGCAGCAGCCCGATGAACAATGTTGTCAGGCCGCGCACGGTCGAGCTGCCGAGCACCGCGGCGACGGTGACAAACGCAAACACCATTAACGCAAAATAGTCGGCCGGACCGAAACGCAGCGCCAGTTCGACCACTATGGGTGCCAGCAAGGTCAGCAGCACGACCGCGATCGAGCCGGCAACGAACGACCCGATCGCTGCAGTCGCAAGTGCAGGTCCGCCGCGGCCACGCCTGGCCATCTTGTTGCCTTCGAGCGCGGTGGCGATCGATGCCGATTCGCCCGGCGTGTTCAACAGGATGGTCGTCGTCGAGCCACCGTACATCGCGCCGTAGTAGATCCCTGCGAACATGATCAGAGCGCCAGTCGGATCGAGCTTCACGGTCAGCGGCAGCAGCATCGCTACCGTCAACGCCGGGCCCACGCCGGGCAGCACGCCGACGGCTGTGCCGAGCGTCACGCCGAGCAGGCCCCACAGAAGGTTGCTCGGCGTCAGCGCAACCGAGAATCCTGTCAGCAGTGCATCGAGCGTTTCGGTCACGGCGGTGCCGGTTCAGATGCCCGCACCGCCGAGGAGCGGCATTAGCCAGCCGGCAGGGAGCCCGACATTCAGAAATTTCACGAAGAACAGGAACACCGCGAGGCCGAGTGCGAACCCGATGATGGCGTCACGTAGCGGCCGCAGGCTGCCGAAGGCTCGCGCGACGCATACGAACAAAACGGCCGCGGCGATCACGAAACCGGCCCTATGGATCAGCGCCATCTGAGCAAACAGCCCTGCGCTGACCCAGGCGAACGCCGACGCCAGAAACGGATGCTCTCCGCGTTCGCGCGGATCATCAGCAATCGACGCGCGCCAGCCCCCGGTGAAGCGCTCGAGCAACAGCCAACACCCGAGCACTGCTAGGACGCCGGCGACGCCTATCGGCATCGCGTTCGGGCCGATACCCGAATAGCCTCCTGACGATGGCAGCCGCCATGCAATGACCAGCGCGGAGACGCCGAGCGC
Source organism: Burkholderiaceae bacterium (assembly GCA_041747615.1). Classification (GTDB taxonomy): domain Bacteria; phylum Pseudomonadota; class Gammaproteobacteria; order Burkholderiales; family Burkholderiaceae_F; genus JACCZX01. The sequence goes on from JBGTEW010000455.1 coordinate 2,130, forward strand.
CAGCACAACCAGCGAAAGCGCAAGCTCGGCGCGCCTGCCGGCTGGCACTCGGTTCATGCCTACTTTTTCAGACCGAGCGAATCAATAATGGCGCTTATGCGCTTGGTGTCTTCGTCCAGAAATGCCTTGTACTGATCGCCGCCGAGGAACCACGGTTCCCATCCGAACTTGGCCAGCGAATCTTTCCACACAGGCGAATCGGTGGCTGCCTTGACCGCAGCCACCAGCGCGTCGCGCTGTACAGTCGAAATTCCGGGAGCGCCGAAGACGCCGCGCCAGTTGCCCAGCACCACGTCAATTCCCTGCTCCTTCAGTGTGGGGATATCGTCGATTCGAGTCGGCGCGGAAACAGCCAGCGCGCGCATTCGCCCCGCCTTGATCTGCTCGCCAAACTCGCCGAGGCCAGAAACGCCGGCGGCCACGTGGCCCCCGACAATCGCCGCCAGCGCCTCGCCGCCGCCTTTAAATGGAACGTAGTTAATCTTGCTTGGGTCAGTGCCGACAGCGCGCGCGATCAGGCCGACCAGAATGTGATCGGAGCCGCCAGCCGAGCCGCCGCCCCAGGCCACCTTGCCGGGATCGGCTTTGAACGCCTTGACCAGATCGCCCATCGTCTTGTGCGGCGAACTGGCCGGCACCACGACCACGAGATACTCGCTGGTCAGCCGCGCTATCGGCGTCACCATTGACAGATCGACCGGCGACTTGTTCAGAATGATGCCGCCGACCATCACCATGCCGCCCATCATCAGCGCGTTCGGGTCGCCTTTGGCGCTGTTGACGAACTGCGCCAGCCCGATCGTTCCAGCGGCACCACCCTTGTTGTCAAACTGCACCGACTGCACAACCTTCGCGCTTTGCATCGCTGTCGCCAGCGCGCGTCCGGTTTGATCCCAGCCGCCGCCGGGGTTGGCCGGAATCATCATCTTCACCGCACCGAGGGATTGCGCGCCTGCAATTTGCGGCAGGCCGAACTGCGCGCCCGCCAGCGCTGCGGCAGCAGCGATCGAGAACTCGCGTCGTTTCATCTTTGGTCTCCTTGAGACACCGTGTCTGGCACGCAGAATAACGCGCCGCCGTTAGTCCGCGCGCAAGGCATCGACGATTTTTATCCGGCTCGCTTTGATCGCCGGCAGGAACCCGCCGACGAACCCCATCAGCCGCGAAAACCCCAGGGCGGAGACAACGATGCGCGGCGTTAGCGTGAACGAGAACGCGAGTTCGGAGAACGACTGAAAGTTGGTGGTCGACACCGTGATCGCGGTCAGAAAGCTCGCCGCGATCAAGCCGAACACGCCTCCGACCCGCGCCAGCAGCAGCGCTTCGAGCAGAAACGCAGACAAGTGGGAACGGATGCGCAGTTCGAATTGCCCGCCGTTGGGCGGGTGAGGGCGCGAATGTAAAGCAACCGGCGAATTTGCCGCCGGCCGTTCACGACACCGTGCCGACACGGGCGAAAAAAAAGCCGCCGTTCGCGCAAGACTTTACGGCGGCCCTATTTGCCGGGAGTCAGTTGGGTATCTGCACCGTGTTGCTGGCCGCGTTGAAGTTGATCGCATCGCCGGCAGCGGGAGCCGTCACGATCGGCGGCAAATTGACCGCGACGCTGATGGCAGGCGCTCCGGGCCCACGCGGTACTGCGCGCACGACCTGCGAACCCGGCAGCGGAGTGCCGGTGCGCAGATGGTTCCACATCAGATTCAATGCCTGGTTGTTGTAGTAGTGCAGCGGAATCCAGCGCTCATTGAAACCGGCGAAAGGCAGGAACGTTTCGAAGTGCTGACCATTGAGCACCTCGATGTACGACAGACGGCTGGCTGCACCTTCGACGATCTTGTTCGCGCCGAAGTACGGTCGTGACGTATGGTTAACCGGCACCAGCGCATCAGCCCGTCCGTGCACGATCAAGGTCGGCTTCGCGCGCAGGTTACCGGTCACGCGCACCTGGTTGACACCGGCCTGCACTGCCAGCGCGGTTGAGCTGGACGTGGTCCATAGCTGGCGCAGACACTGCGCGCCGAGAAATGCGAAGTTGGTATCGGCCAGGAAATGGTTGATCGGACCGCCGGCTGCGTTGTTGTAGATCAGGTTGATGCCGTTGGTCGGCGGAACTCCATTGCCGTTAGCGAACACCGTGAGCATCGGAGACGTTGCAGCGGCAGCCGGCATGCCTCCGGCGTTGGTCGTAGCGAAGCTGAATCCGCACAGATTGTCGATCACGCTGGCGCGCGAGTAAGCGTTGGCATAGGTCACGGCCACCGCCGGTGTCGCGAAGGCGAAGTGCGATGCATGCAGCAAGTCGGATTCGACTTCCCATCCCGCGGCTTGCAAACGCGCCAGTGCGTCATTCGCTTGCGACACGAAGTCGGCGCCGGTTACATCGCCGCTCGCCGCCAGTGCGCCGCAGCGATTCTGCGCACTGGCCAGCGTTACGCTCGACAAAAATGGCGACATGGCGTTGGCCGGCGCGTGTGCTGCGCACGGCTGCAGCATGTTGGCCAGCGACGTGTAGTCGTACAGCGGTCGGCCGATCGCCGCGGCCGGATAGTTAACACCACCGCGTGCAACGATCAGCCCGGCCGGCAGTGTCGGATAGATCGTCGGCTCGCTGACAACGACCGCGTCGATCAGCCCGGCGGTATCACCTTCAGCAGCGGCTATCGCAGCACTACCGCCGTTGGATACCGATGCGGCGATCACCAGCGTATTGGCCGGCATGAACTGAAGCAGCTTCTCGCTCGTTCCCGGCACGGTCGGCGCAAACTGCTCGTTCATGGCCCACAACGCAAACTCGATCGCCTGCCGGGTGAAGAGACCCCAATCCTTCTCCGGATTCGCTTGCGAATGCGCGTGCTTGTACGCATAGCGGAATGGGTTAGTGGAGGTAAAAGCGGTCCGCTGCGCGTCGGTCAGCGTGGCCGTGAAATGGCTCGCATTGGCGGCAGTCGTCGCATTGGCCGTCAGCCCGTTGATCAGCGTGATGGTGTTGGTGTCGAGCTCATGTGCGCCGTTGCCGGTGCCCTTGTCGGTGTACGCGACTGCGCAGCCACGTTTCAGTCCCCATTCGCCGGCGGCCGACACCGCGCCATAGACACCGCGCGAGCCCGATGACGTCGCGGTCACCACGCACGCCGCGCTTGGGTTAAACGTTGACGGAATCTGCACCATCAAGGTCGCTGCGGCCTTGCCGGTCGCATCAACGCTATAGGCAACGTATTCGGTGCCGGCGATCTTGCCCGCACCCGGTGTGGCGTTCGGTGCACTGCCGTCGAGCGGCACGTTCGGCCCATAGAGCACGCCGTAGCCGCCGGCAGTGGTTGTGTCCGCCAGCGCGCGATAGTTCTGGTGGATAGCACGCTTGCGCAACTCGGCGGCGGTCGGCATCGCGGGGTTCACAAAACCGGGCCCCGCTGCGATTTGCAGCCCGTCCCAGCCCAGACCGCCTGTCAACAAGTCGTCGCTCGTGCCGTCGTAGGTTGCGGTCGTGACAGTCCCGAGAAACGCGGGCCGCACGTTGGTGACACTGATCGGTGGAGAATCGTCGCTGCTTCCGCAAGCCGCCAGAACGGACGCCGAAAGCGCTACGCAAATAGCGATCGTGCGGCCGCTGCGTGCGCCGCGCTTTGAACTGCCATTCATGCTGTCTCCTTGTATCGCCGCTCGTTGCCAGCGCTGCTGGCACCGTACACGGCCGACGTGCGTGGCGGAAGGCGCAACATTGCAACCCGTATGTGCAAAAATGCACAATGCCTCGCTCCACCCCGCCGCGCACCGCGCCGATCTTTCCAAACTGGTCGGACCTCCGCTACTTTCTTGAAGCGGCGCGCACCCGCAGTCATACCGCGGCGGCGCGACGACTCGGCGTCGAGCACACGACCGTTGCACGGCGCCTGCAGCGGCTTGCGCGCGAGTATGGCTCACCGCTACTGGAGCGCGGGCGCGACGGCTGGGTGCCCACAGAAGCAGGCAGGCGACTGATGGCGCACGCCGAGACCATGGAAGCAGCGACGCTGGCGGCTGCCGAAGACCTCGCGGGTCAACCTGCCAACGTTGCGGGCATCGTTCGCCTGGGTGTGCCTGAAGTTCTGGGCGCGCGGGTTGTGACACCGCGGCTGCCACCGCTGCTGGCGGAGCATCCCGATCTTCACATCGAGCTGTTGCTGCTGCCGCGTTCACCCAGCCTGGCTGCCCGTGAAGCCGACCTGACGGTGACGCTCGAGCCTCCGCGCCAGGGACGCTATTACGTCACGCGGCTGGCACAGCTGCGTTACGAGCTGTGCGGATCGGCCGATTATCTCGGGCGGCATCGCCCGATCGTGCGCCACGCCGACCTGGCCGGGCACCGGTTCGTCGACTATGTGCAGGACTATCTACTGAGCGACTCACTGCGCTACCTGGACGAGCTCGGCCTGAAGCCGCGGCGCGTGTTCACCTCGACTGGCATGCAGGCTCAATACGAAGCGATCCGCTGCGGGCTGGGAATCGGCATGCTCGCGCACTACCTGCTCGATCAGGACTGCCCGCTGATCCGCGTCCTGCCGGACTCGGTATGGATCGATCGCGTGTTGTGGCTGGCGGCGCCGGTCGACATGTTTGCGCTGCGCCGGGTTCGAGTCGTCTGGGATTTTCTGCGCGGCATCGTTGCCGCGGAGCCCGACTTGTTCGGACCCGGGAATCAATAGCGGTCTACTTGCCGATGCAGAACCGGCTGAAGATGACTCCAAGCAGGTCATCGGACGAGACTTCGCCGGTGATCGCGCCGATGGCCTGACCTGCCAGCCGCAGCTCCTCGGCAAACAGATCGAGTTGAGCGTCACTTTGCGCTGCGTGCTCCGAGGCGCGCGCCAGATGATCGCACGCCAGCATCAACGCATGCAGGTGCCGCTCGCGCGCAAGAATAAGTGACTCGCCCGACGTTTCCCGCTCCCAGCCAGCCACTCGCTTTAGCTCTGCGCGCAGCAGATCGACACCGGCCCCGGTCCTCGCCGACAGATAAACGCGATCTTCTTCGATGCGCGGCGCGGCATCGATCAGATCGATCTTGTTGATGACCGTCATCAGCGGCACCGCGCGGCCAATACGCTCGTTGACCCGATCCAGCACCGCCGCGTCGTCGGCCGAGCTGGCGGCGTCGACGATATGAAGCACGACATCGGCGCGCTCGATCTCCGCCAGCGTGCGGATGATTCCGATCTGCTCGACCTCGTCGCCCGCCTCGCGCAACCCGGCCGTGTCGATCACGTTTAACGGAATGCCGTCGACGTCGATCTGCTGAGCGATCCGGTCGCGCGTTGTTCCCGGCACCGCGGTGACAATCGCGATGTCGGCGCCGGCCAGACCGTTGAGCAGGCTCGACTTGCCGACGTTGGGCGCACCGACCAGCACGGCGTTCAATCCGTCACGCAGCAACGCGCCCTGCCGTGCCTGCCTGAGCAGCTGGTTCAAATCGTCGCGAATCCGGGCGAGCCGGCCGGCGGCAGCCGATTGGTGCAGAAAATCGAGCTCTTCTTCCGGAAAGTCGAGGGTGGCTTCGACCAGCATCCGCAAGTCGATCAGTGCCGATGTCAGCGCTTGCGCGCGGCGCGAAAACTCACCTGCCAGTGAGCGCACCGCCGCGCGCGCCGCGATCTCGGTCGAGGCGTCGATCAGGTCGGCCACCGCTTCGGCCTGCGCCAGATCAAGCCGGTCGTTCAGGAATGCCCGCCGAGTGAACTCGCCCGGCTCAGCGATCCGCAACCCGACCGCGCTTCCCGCCTGCAGGCAGCGTGCCAACAGCATTCGCAGCACCACCGGCCCGCCGTGGCCATGCAGCTCGAGCACGTTTTCGCCGGTGTACGACTGCGGCCCCGGGAAATAAAGTGCAATGCCCCGGTCGATTTCGGCGCCATCTTCGCTCAGGAATTTGGCGTACAAAGCATGGCGCGGAACGAGTTTGCGAGACTGCGAACCGAGCAAGCCTTCAATCACCGGCGCGATTGCCGGGCCAGAGACGCGAACGATGCCGATGCCGCCGCGGCCCGCTCCGGTGGCAACGGCAACGATAGGATCATCGGCTGCGAAGTTGCTCATCTACCGCGGCAGTGTACGGTTGACGGTGTGCCCGCCAGGACCTCGAAACTGCGATGCCTGAAGAAGAAGACCCTCTGATCAAGTACGGCGCCCCGCTGGCGGCCGTGCTGATCGCTGTTGTACTGTCGATCATGCTGGCCGCACTGATCGCCGGCCAGCTCGAAGGCACCTATGAGACGCGAGCGCTGGTTTACACCGGCTTCGTGCTATGGGTGCTGGTGGGTGCTGCCGTGATGTTCGTGCTGGCGCATCGGGGCGAGAGCGGCCGCCTGTCGATCGGCCGCGTGTTGCTGTGGACCGCCACCATCTGGCTCTGGCCATTGTTCACGGTGTTGCTGCTGCGCAAGTCTCCGCCGCGCTAGCCGGGGTGCCTGGCGTTGGCGATCTGCTTCGTTACGTACCATTGCTGCGCAATCGACAGGATGTTGTTGGTCAGCCAGTACAGCACCAGGCCGGCCGGAAAGAAAAAGAACATCACGCCGAAGATCAGTGGCATGAACATCATCACTTTCGCCTGTATCGGATCGGGCGGGGTCGGATTCAGCTTGTATTGAATCCACATCGTCGCCATCATCAGCAGCGGCAGGATCAGCCACGCATCGGGTGTCGCCAGGTCATCGACCCACAGAATCCACGGCGCGTTGCGCGTCTCGACGCTGGCCAGCAGCACCCAGTAGAGCGAGATGAACACGGGAATTTGCACCAGGATCGGCAGGCAGCCGCCCAGCGGATTGATCTTCTCCGTCTTGTACAGCTCCATCATTGCGACATTCATCTTCTGCTTGTCGTCGCCATATTGCTCGCGGATTTTCATCATCCGCGGCGTCACTTCCTTCATCTTGGCCATCGATTTGTAGCCGGCCGCCGACAGCGGATAAAACGCCGCCTTGATCAGCACCGTCAGCAATACGATCGCCCAGCCCCAGTTGCCGACGATGCCGTGCAGGAATGCAAGCAGCCAGTAAATCGGCTTGGCGAGGAACGTCAAGAACCCATAGTCAACGACCAGATCAAGCCCCGGCGCGATACGCGCCAGCGCTTCCTGATCCTGCGGACCGACATACAGCGTCGACTGCGAGCTCACGCTGGCACCCGCGGCCAGCGTTGGCAGCGGCACGATGCTGCCGATCGAATACAGATTCTTGTCGACCGTACGCGTGTAGTACTCGCGGTTGACCCCGGATGGCGGCACCCATGCAGAGACAAAGTAGTGCTGGATCATGCCGATCCAGCCGTTATCCGCAGCCTTCGGCAACTGCGGCTTGTTTTTCTCGATGTCCGGGAACTCGACCTTGCGGAACTTTTCCTGCTCGGTGAAATACGCGGCCCCGGTATAGACGTAGTACAGCGCAGACTCGCCTTCGGGCTTGTTGCCGTCCCGCGTCAGCTGCATGTATACCGACGGCGCCAGCGGCTTGTCGGTCAGGTTGGTGACCTCGTGCCTGACATCGGCGTCGTATCGGCCGCGGTGAAACGTATACGTCTTGATCACGCGCACACCGCCGGCCTCGGCGCTGAAGCGGACATCAAGGCGGTCCTGGCCCGGCTCGAGCTCGGTCGGCCCGCTGATCACCGAAAACGGGGTTCGATGATTCGGAAACTCGCCACCGATGACGCCGCTTTGCGCCACGTACACCCGCGTCGGGCTGACATCGAACAGCACTGTCGTCGCCTCCGGATCGTTTTTACGGCCGGTGACCAGGCCGACCACGCCGCTCGCCGTCCAGTCGGGCGATATCGGTTGATCCAGCAACTCGACTCTTGAAACTACCGCGCCCAGCGGGTCGATCGAAGCGCGCATCAAATCGGTCCGGACGACCACCGGCGGCTGCGTCTTGCCGGGCGGGGGCGCTGCGTGGACCGGAGGCGCCGGCACTGCGG